>JAAANX010000184.1 GCA_009909085.1 Cyanobacteria bacterium GSL.Bin1
TTCTTTTTTAATCTGTTTGCGAAAGTTGAGAATTTCGGCTTCCCAATGACCGCGATTATTTTTAATTTCGCTTTCCCAATATTTTAATTTCAGAAGATGCTCAACTAAACGCATTAATAAACTTTCTAACTTTCTTTTCTCACGACGACTCAAATCGGATAATTCCTCAAGTAAGTTATCCCAGTCAAGGGTATTAAATTCTTTATTTTCTAGTTTTTTGATTGTTTCTAATACCCAAAGGTTATAATCTTTTTCATATAATGTTTCTTGATTTTTTTGTGATCCGGTAACCATAATAAAAACCGCTAAGTTAGTCGCTTTAAAATTTAATATTTTGTAATTTGCTCTAGGAAGAGTTGATTGTCTCTGATCAACGTTTCGGATAAAATCGAGTTTGATCTATTATCGCCCAAGCGCGATCGCGCAACTATGAAAATTATCGATTCCAAAGGACGACTCTTTAATACCATTAGCATCCTCGATTTAGGGGCAGCCCTTGTGATTTTGTTGGTGATCATTGGGATTTTTATCTTTCCCGGTACGTCTGGATCTGTTGCCCAAGTCAGTGGCGCGAAACCGATCGAGATGGACGTTCTCATTCAAGGATTAAGAATCGAAAATCCAGAAACGTTAAAAAGTACACTGGAAGAGAAGAAAACGACACAGTTAATTATCCGCAACCAACCCCATGGTCAAGTTCAGGTGCAGTCAGTGGAATTAATCCCAAAAACGGTAGCGGTTCCGCAACCGGATGGTTCGGTCGTCGCTCAACCTGATCCGCGTCCCGACGAGAGATTTGTCACAAATTGGTTAATTACCCTAGCTGGAGATGCCACCATTACCAATGATGGTGCGGTATTAGGAAGTAATAAAGTGAAAATTGGAACCACCGTTGAACTAGAGGGATTCAGTTACAACTTCCGAGGGAGCGTTGTTGAGATTCGCCTTCCCGAGTAGTTTGAGGTAACGGCGAATTAAGCCAATGGTAATCTCAGGAACTTCTAACTGGGGCGTTAAACCGACATTTTCTAAAATCTCTAACTGTTGCACAGCAGTGGGGTTCAAGGCAGCTAAACGCTTACCCAAATCAGCAGAAGTAAATTGTGTCTTTTCTCCCCAAATCATCGCGGTGGGGATCGTCAGCTGAGGAAGATAGAGAGATAAATCAAAGGATAAATCGCCGCGCACGAAAGATAAAGCGGCATATTCAGCATTCTCCTGTTGGGCAGATTTGAGATAGGCGTTGATGATTTCTGGATAAATACGTTCAGGTCGAGCAAATTGCCGATTTTCTAAGAAATTGCGGATTCCTTCACTGGTCGCGATCGCGCCTCGATACAAAACAGTATCAAGCAAAGGCAGGCTAACCACTCTGGCAATCAAACTCTGTGTATAGTCTTGCCCAAAGTCTGATAAACCGGCAGGAGTGACTAAAATTAAGGATTGAAATAATTCTGGATGATCCACTGCCACACGAAGGGTAAAGGCGGCTGTGAGCGAAGACGCAACAACAGTCACCGGTTCTGAGCAAGTTCCCATCAAAAATTCTCGGATTATGGTAAGGTAATCTTCGATCTGATAATTCCGTTCGGGATGTTCAGACCGTCCCCAACCAATCAAATCAGGCGCAAGGACGCGATAGTCACTGGCAAAAGCCGGATAAACCTTTGACCATTCGTAAGCGGATGAGCCACCGCCAAAACCATGTAGAAATACTAAACTGGATTGGTTTTCCTCTTGTCGGGTTGGTTCATCTGGCCAAGGATGCTCGCTCGGAGTGTAATAAATCATTCGTCCGAGAGAAGTCACAATCGACTCTTGTTTTACTCCAATGGGTTCAAGCATGGCGCAATTTTTCCATCAACTACACTTCCAGAGTAAATTATTCTTGAAAATCGTGCTGGGCTCGTCACAGCGGTCTCGACAGCGTCGGCAACGTCCCGTTCGTCGTCGTCAGCCCTATCGCCGCCAACGGTCTTCTGCTGTAATACGGGTTAGTCAATCTTTATTAAAAGCGAAGTCTTCCTTATCTTCAGTTTGGCTATGGGGAGCGATTGTTTTTGCCATTATGTTGGTTTGGAATTGGCAATTGCTACTGGCAACGCTAATGGGAATGGGGGGGCTTGTTCTTTTATTTCGCTTTCCTATAGACCGTTGGTCGGGGTATTGGCAAAAATGGCAACAAACCTTAGATCTGTCCCAAAAACGCTTGTTTACGGCACTAGCGGGCAGTACGTTGATCGGAGTGGGAACCTATTGGGCCCTACAGCTTTGGGACCACGTAGATAATCATTGGTTAGCTGGCGGCGCGATCGCGCAAGGTATTGTCATTGCCCTGCTATTGGGTTGGCAAGTTGCAAAACTGCTTCATCCTGCTAGTCAGGGCAGCCCAAAAGATCAAGTTTCTCAGCTTCTAGCAGCACTAACTGCCGACCACCCCTTGCGGCGATTAATGGCAATTCGTCAACTGACTGCCCTTGCAATCGAAGGCAAGTTACATGCCTCACAGCTGCAACAAATGAGTGAATATTTCAGCTTATTATTTTCTGTAGAAACAGAGCCGATTTTGCGTCAAGGCTTATTAGAAAGTATGCAAACTCTGCAGTTACATCACTGTTGGCAAAAGTGGGAAAGTAAAACTCCACCCCGCCTACAGAAACTGCAAAAAGTGAAGAAAGTGCCTGAAAAAATTGAACAGTTTTAATGGAAGCAGGGGCAGCGATGCTGACCCCAAATCTCCACCTATCGTTGCGGCGTTTTCTCAGAAAAACCCCAAGCAAAAACGATTGCCACCGCACTTACTAAAAGCCATTGCGGCGGAACTAAACTCGGAGCAATCACGCGGAGTAATAGACGTAACCCGACAAAACCCACAGTAATGTAACCGGCATCTTCAAGATGGACATATTCGTCTAGCCACCGGATAAATAATCCCGCTAAAAAACGTAAGGTCAGGACACCAATCGTACCTCCGAGAATAATCAGCCAAGTTTTTTCCGAGATCGCGATCGCGGTCGTGACACTATCCAAAGAAAACGCTAAATCGGTTAAAGCAATCATGGGAATGGCTTGCCAAAACGAGTTAAATCGGGGGCCATGATGATGGTGACTGTTATCTTCTTCGTCTGAGGTAAAATAACTGAAAACTAACCAGAGGAGATAACCGGCTCCAAGTAGTTCAAACTGCCAAAATTGGATGACCCAAGTTGCGGTAAAAATTAGGGTCATGCGTAGAATATAAGCTGCGACTAAGCCGAAATTAAGGGCTCGGCGTTGAAGTTTGTGTCCTTGTAATCCTTGCGCGATCGCAGCTAAGGCAATCGCATTATCTGCCGATAAAACTGCCTCTAGCGCCACGAGAACAATCAATAAGATTGCGGTTTCAATCCCGATATTCGGGGAAAAATCTAAAATTTGGTCAACCATTCACGATTTATAGTTTCACGGAAGCAGAAATCCTCCTTATTTCTCAATCTTAACTTGGAATTAGCAAAACTTAAAAGATTGTTATGCCCTGTGATCCCCGGTTTTTTCTATAGCGCTACTCGAAAAGGGAATCGGGAACAGAGAATGGGGAACAGCAGGCTGTCAAAGGGTTCTGGGATTAAAAATGTCCTGTTCTAAATGCGCACTACTATAAAAAATCCCCCCTAAAAAGGATTTCAGGGAGGAAAGTTTTTTCAAGATGAATGAGAAGCTAGCGATTGGTGTGTTGACTTACGGCATCTTTTGTTTTGTCACAATGCAATTTTCCAAAATTAAGTTAGCAAAATTGCCAAATCACTAACTTCTGCAAACGTGAAACGGTTAAGCAAAATCCAACTGGAAGACAAGATCGTTAAAGTCTTGGTCACCACCTCCAGCAAGATCTTCAATGCCCAGGGAATTGTCACTTAAAAGACGGAAGTGATCGACACCATCAGCATTAGCCGCGATATAAGGGAAGTAGGCTTGAACGCCTGCTGGCAGTTCTGCCGGAATTTCATCGAGGTCTCCCCCTTGCGCGAGCAGGAAGGGAACTACAATCTCTCCTGAGGTCAACTCAATAGATCCAGTTTGTCCCTCTTTGAGAATGGCATCCTTCGCATTGGCCAAAGCGGCTTCTGTATATCCGTCCTCACCAGGAGTAAGATCAACGATGTCATCATCATCTGTATCAATACCACCGGCTTCGTCAGCCACGCTATAGAAGCCAACTAAGTTATTAAACACACCAAGAGAGATCACTTCAGAAACTAAATTGGCAGTGACAACCTCTCCAGCTGGTCCGAAGACATTTTCATTCGTGAGGTCAAATACTCCTGGTTCTTCTAAAACTGGCGAATCAGGCGAGTCAGGTGATTCAGGAGGCTCAACTTCACCATTTTGCACAGACAAATTCACGATACGCTCATCTTCAGCTGGAGCAGTTTCTGCTTCATCAAAGGCAGTATTACCGCCAATCGGGAAGTTCTCAACTAAGAACTCAGCGAGTGCATCTTGCTCGGAACCGTCATCAGCAAAGGTAGCTTCTCCTGTCCGTTCTGCTTCTGAATCAACCAGATCAAGGCGATTCTCACCAAAGTCATCAAACGGATAACCATCGCCCCCATCAGCAAGGAAATTAAGGGTGACTAAACGAATTTCCTCATCCGGATTACCCACCAATTCCCCATTCTCGACAATGACATCTACAGGTTCCCCATTTTCATCGGTAATCGCCAGACTTTGCAGGCGATCGCCATCGGTGACGAGGCTGCCATCATCATTAAACTCAATGGCTGATTGAGTCGGGTCAAAACTGAACTCAAGACCCCCTACCTGTGGGAATTGTCCGGGCGTATTACCAGGAGCAGTACCGGCTACCCCATGTTCAACCAGTTGCTCTAACTCGCTACGAGTTACGGTTAATAAGGTCAAACCATTGTTAAAGCGAAGACTATTGACAAGATCAAGCTGAGAAATTTGTCCGTCTTCTTTACCTGTATCCGGATTAGCTTGCGGCGGTAACAGTTCACCATTATCTCCGACTTCGCCAATGGGGGCACGAATTCCACCGCCATTTTTAATGGAAACAACGACGCTTTCATCCTCGGCTTGAGCAGTAGCTAAGTTAGCATCTGCTGTGAGATTACCAAGATTTGTTTCTTCAGTGCGAACCTCTTCCCGACGACCATCGAGGAAGACTTCAGTTTGACCAAAGAGATTACCATCTTGCTCGTTAACAATTGCTTCCACTGAATTAACTAAGTTTTGGACTTCAGCTCCTTTCGTTCCCTCGGCAAAGGGATCAGTGTCGCCAGAGACTTCCGTTACAATATCTTCTGTTGTGGCAAAAGCACCACTGATTTCCGGATCGATGCTTTCCGGAACCAGAACGCCATTGGCATCAAACTCAGCAACTAAACGACCCACATAGCTGTATTCACCAGCGCTGCTGACAATCGCAGCGGGATCGCCATCGGCATTCTCTGTAAGCAGTGGATAGTTGTCATCTGCTTCATCACCAGGACGTAAGGTGTCGGTTTCGTCAGCAAGGAGAGTATCAGAACCGCCAGCGATTACAATATCCACTCCTGATAGTTCACCAATCAATTCTTGCTCTAAGGCAATTTGCTGCAAGTGAGTGGTGAGGATGATTTTGTTAACTCCTTGGTCGGCAATATTATCAATGACAGGCTGTAAGACATCAGCGAGGGCTTGCACATTGTTTTCGTTCGGTCCAACAATTTCCGTATCGCCAGGAGAAGAAAGCTCTTGTAACAGGGGTGTGGTTGCACCGACAACACCAATTTGTTCACCACCGCGCTCAAAGATTGCAGCCGGGGCAATGCGAGGGGTTATTTCTTCTAAGAAGCTTTCTTCCGGTCCCGTGACAAACTCACGATCAGAGAGAATTTGGTCAGTCGCTAAGCTACTGAGGGACTCATTATTGGAGAAGTTGAGGTTGGCGCTCAGATAGGGTAACTGAGTGCCAAGCCATTCATCATCAGCGAGTCCGGCTTCCTCCAAGGCTGGTCCAATAAAGCTGGCCAGGGCATCGCTACCCGCGTCAAACTCATGATTGCCAATGGCTGAAGCATCAAACCCGATCGCGTTCATAATGGACATATCAATGCGACCGCGATCGCCTGCTAAGGATTCATATTGTTCGGGTTGACCATCGCCATTGACATCATTAGGAAGTCCAAACAGAGTGTTGGCCGCATCATTCAATACTTGATCCTCAGCAAACAGAGCAGCATTAAAGAAGGGTCCAGGAATGACATTATCGCCAGCAGAAATCGTTAATGTATTCTCGAATTCTTCTTCCAGTTGATCAATAATGGCTGCAAAGTTGGGGGCATTATCAATAGCGTCAACGCCGCCTTCCAGGTCAGAAGCATGGAAGAGTTGCAGGGTAAAAGATTCAGAAGGGTCTTCTGAGGGATCAGAGGGGTCTTCCTGGCCGATATCTGCAATATTATATAAGGTCGTTGTGCCACTGACTTCATTCCCAACTGCTAGTAACGGATTACCATTGGGACTTTCTTCAGCAGAGATAAAGTTAAAGCCTTCGGGTCCTAAATCGCGAGCTTGAGAAAGTTGCTCTTGCGTAGGGTTCGGATCGCCTTCGTCATCAGTATCAAATTGAACCGAGAAGTCGCGGTTGTTGAGGTATTGAACAAACTGAGGGTCAGTGGGATTAGAAACGTTATAAACCATGATGCCGCCAACGCGCTCTAACCCAATGAAGGCGTAGGGAGTACCGCCAATTACCCCCGTGGCAACCGCTTCGGGTTCGGGTCCTTTGTCTGAACTGCGGTCATCGAAGGAGTCGTTTTCGTCATTGGTGGTATTAAAGCCTTCTGGGATTTGCTCGGCAACAATGCGCTCAAAGTCTTCTCCGCTGTCAAAGACCAATTCACCGGCTTCATTAAAGATGGAGAAGGAGCGACCGCCAAAGCTGTGGAGTTGCTCAATCAAACCATCCTCATCGACATCACCCGTAGAATTAGTGAGCAGGAGATTGCCGAGTTGATCAGAGGTATTGAAATCAGCAAACGGTAAATCATCGGCTGCGTCAGCTTCGCCATCATTATTGAGGTCTAATAAGCCTTCTTCTTGTAAATCACCGAGGGTTGCTTCTTCGCTGAAGCCATCGTAGTCGCGAGAATCCCCTTCATTGGCGGTAATGATGAAGGTTTCATCGTTGGTTTCAAATGTCGCGATCGCGTCGGGTTGGAGCATTCCGAAGGTCGGGACATTCTGAATATTAATTTCACCATTGGCACTCGGATCAATTTTGTTTCCGATTTGAGAATGATCCTTAAAGCCAAGAGGTAAGATGTCTGTTACTGCACCAGCATTGAGGTCAACAACAGCAAAGGCATTGTTTTCTTGAAGCGCAACATAAGCGGTGCTGCTATCAGGGCTAACGGTGATATATTCCGGTTCTAAGTCCTGAGCAACCGTTGCATCCGGTCCAAAGATACGAACACCGCTTGCTTCTAAAGCCTCTTGTTGGTCGTTAAAGGCAGTGAAGCCTGCATTGGTTACAGTTGCATTTTCTACTCCACCGGAAATATCAATGATGCTAACGGAACCTTCAGGATCGGTTTCATAGTCGTCACTGGGTTCGCCTTCATTGGCAGTTAACACTTTAGAACCATCAGGGCTAAAGGTAACCATATCTGGCAGAACGCCGACCTCTACGCTGTTCAGCTCATTGCCATCGCTATCAAAGAAGACGACTTGTCCCTTGGCATCAACCGCTTCGCCTGCAATGGCAACTGCAACAATCCCATTATTGACAGCAACACTGTTGGCACTATCGCCAAAGGCAGTCGCATCAATTTGGTCAATACGGGTTGGACTAGTCGGATCGCTGACATCAAGGATATCAACCGTGGTGGCATCAGAATTGACCACAAAGAGGCGTTGGGTTTCTGCATCATAAGCGACAATTTCTGCTGCCCCTTCATCAAAGACACCCGTTTCAAATGTTCCAGCAACAGAGAGTTCTAATTCATTGGAAGGTTGAGGCACTTCCGGTTCAGGTTCTTCAACCATGTCACTAACGCTGAACAGTGTCGTTGTGCCACTGACTTCGTTACCCACAGCGAGTAATGCCTCACCACTGGGGCTCTCTTCAGCAGAGATAAAGTCAAAGCCTTCCGGTCCTAAATCACCCACTTCCGGATTGACAGTCCCATCTTCTAACTGTGCAGGAATGGGGTTGCCGTCTGCATCGCGGAAGGTTCGGTTATTGACGTATTGAACAAATTCGGGGTCGCTGGGATTCGATAATTCGTAAACCATAATTCCACCGACACGCTCTAAACCGATAAAGGCATAAGTTGTCCCCTCAACAACACCGGTAATAATGGCTTCTGGTTCCGGTCCTTTCGCATCACTACGGGAATCAAAAGAGTCGTTTTCCGTGTTATCGGAGTTGAAATCATTAGGGAGTTGCTCTGCTGTGATGCGCTCAAATTCATCTCCACTATCAAAAACGAGATTCCCAAATTCATCAAAAATGGAGAAGGAACGACCACCAAAATTATGGAGTTGTTCTATTAAGCCATCCTCATCGATATCACCGGTAGCGTTAGTAAAATCAAGTGCTCCCAGCCGATCTTCTGCTAGGAGATCATTTAAGGTTTCTCCTGGGACAACTTCATCGGTGAAAGCATCAGGACGATTATCGTCATTGAGGTCGAGGAAGCTTTCTGGTGCGCCTCGCTCTAACTGACCGCGAATTTCGCCAGCCGGAAATTCTTCTGTGTGAATATTCCAGTAGAAGTCCAATTCTTGTTCAAAGCCAGCATCACTAACTTGATCGGCAAACTCTTCTAGATCAGTTTCGCCATCGCCGCTATCCCAAGTGCCAGAAATCGTCACCGAGCCATCATCATTGAGGGTAAATTCGCGATCGTCGATATCATCATCAGGGCTAATGACACCAAAGATGACTGGACCATTCTCACCACGAGGAGCGCCATGGATGTGCATGAGGGTAACATCATCGCCCTCATCGTCAGGAGTTTGAGGTGTTCCGTCTAAGAATTCTCCAAAGTCTAAATCATCAACAGTGACCTTATAATCAAAGGCGGTTGCTGAGGGATTGAAGCTCATGGTTGCGGTTCCTGTGGCTTCAGTATTAACAGGAGGAACTTCTTGATCGCCAGTTAATGTTGCCGTAATCGGAGTCGCGTTAACCGCTAAGTCATCAAGACCCACTTCTTCAATTAAACCGGGATCACCTTCATATTCTCGGGCATCTCCTTCATTGGCAGTGATAATAAAATTTTGTCCCTCCACTTCAAAGCTGGCAATGGCATCTGGCTGCAGCATTCCAAAGGAAGGAATATTTTGCAAGTTAATGCCATCTTCATCACTGGCATCAAGTTGATTGCTCTTGTCGAAGGAGATAATACCGAGGCTGGTATCTTTTTCTTCCGGTTCAAAGTCGTTGTCGTTAAGAACCGCTAAAGAACCATCATCAAGGAGGGCAATTCCTTCGGGCTTGTCGCTAGGAAGATAACCCAAGGAAGGAAGGTTGGTGACTTCCACCTTGCTCACGGGACGGATGCCTTCTGCAACTAGCTCATCAGGGGTTAACTGTTCTAAGGTTGTATCGTCAGGCAAGCTGAGTGCATCTTCTCCGAGGAGGTTAGTCGCACCAGAAAGGTTAATTTCATAAACGACTTTGTTACTCGTGGATTCTGTCCCAGAGTCACGTTCAACCACAAAGAATTTACCATTACCGGCAAAGGTGGCTGCCCCAATTTTGTCGATGTTGCCTTCGCTAAAGGCTGGTTTTTCGAGGAGATAGACATACTCGGCAACAGGGTGTCCAGTTGCAGGGTCAATCCCTAAAATCCGAATGACTTGAGAATCAGCAGAAACATCAGCGTTAAATTCACCCGTACCATCGGTTCCCAATGGCGTTTGGATGAAAGCATAAAGAATTCCTGCTTCTGTATCTAAGGAAACTGCTTCAAAGCCACGACCATCTCGTGCGCTGAGGTAGGCTTCAGGGAGCGTTTCGCTACCAAACGTTACATTATCAGTGGTATCCGGATCAGTGCCTTTAGGGACAAAGCGATTAATTAGCGTTCCATGTTGGTTAAAGTGGTAAATGGAAGGACGATATTCATCCACTGCCCAAAATGTTTCATCGGCAGGGTTAACCACTATGCCTTCCAAATCAGCCCCAAAGGGATCAAAATCAAGCGGTTCTCCCTCTGCATTGACAGGTTGAAGACCATCGTCATCTCCTTCTAAATTGGGTAATCCAGTGAGAGGAATCGTGCCCCCATTACCATCAGGACGATTAAGAGAAATGGTTTCTTTAAAGCTAATCTCTCCTGTTTCTTGGTTAAATTCAAAGCGATAGAGCGTTGGCTGATGATCAGGCAGCTGATACTGGGTAACGTCATCATTGCCATCATTATTAGTGTCTTCGCTTGTTGAAGGACCAATATCAGGATGAGTGATAAATTTTAAATTACCGTTGTCTGCAATACCCTCAAAAAATAAACCCGATAGTCCACCGAGAGGAACATCAGAGGCACCTTCAGGGGTTAATAGAGGATTGGCTGCGAGCAGTTCATTACTCAGTTCAAATTGTTCAAGAGTCGGTAAGCCTTTACTTTGGTCTTTAAAGCCTAGAGGCAAAACATCAACGACTGTTCCAAAATCAGGATTGACTTCGAGCTCATCGTCTTCATTCAGAAGGGTTTCTCGTAGATCAACAACCGCGAAGGCATTATTTTCTTGCAGAGAGACATAGGCATAATTATTATCAGGAGTAACGGTAATATATTCCGGTTCTAAATCCTGAGCAACAGTTGCATTGGGTCCAAAAATCCTTACCCCACGATTAATCAGGGCTGCTTTTTGAGCATTAAAAGCAGTAAAGTTAGCATTATCAACGGTTGCGTTTTCTAACCCAGCTGAAATATCGATAATGCTCACTGATCCTTCAGGATCAACAGTATAATCATCACTAGGTTCCCCTTCGTTGGCAACTAAGATTTTGGTTCCATCCGGACTAAACGTTACCATGTCCGGCAGAACACCTACTTCTGCTAAAAGCTGAAGATTGCCATCAGTATCAAAAAGAGCAACTTTTCCATTCGCATCAACTGCTTCGGCTTCAATTGCCACTGCAACAATGCCATTCTTGACAGCAACACTGTTTGCTCCATCGCCAAATTGAGTGGCATCAATTTGAAAAATGCGAGTGGGATTGGTGGGATCGCTCAGATCAAGAGCATCAATCGTGGTTGCATCGGAATTAACAACAAATAGGCGTTGTGTTTGTGCATCGTAGGCAACAATCTCTGCTGCCCCTTCGTCAAATACTCCCGTTTCAAAAGTTCCAATGGGATTCAGTTCAATTGCCATATCATTATCTCTAGAGAGGTTTACACTTGCGACAAGCGGTTCGTGATCGCTTGCAGGGTCCGTAAATTCGGCATTGGTGTGAACAATGTCAAATTCAGCAGTTTCGGTTAAGTTATCGCTAACGAAAATGTGATCGAGGACTTGAGAGTTGCCTTGGAAAATGAAGCTATACCGCTCGTTTTCGGGAATCGTTTCGATTAAGTTATTTAAGCTCGATCCGAGGGTTTCCTGAATTGGGTCAACAAATTCAAATTCGTTGAAGTCGCCTAACGCGACAATATTGTCAACATCAAGACTGTCAACGTATGCTTTAACGGCTTCGGCTTGGGCTGCTCGCTCGTTATAACTGCCATTAACAAAACGATCCGCTGCTGGGAGATTATCTAAAACCTCTTGCGGCAGACCTTTTTTTGCGCCGTTTTGCAGTTCTTCAAAGGGTTGATCTAGGCCTAAAATGCCACTGCTACCGCCTTTTGAGGAAAAGTGGTTATTAATGACAGTGACTTCTTCCCCATTCAATTCAAACGTCGCACGCAAGGGAATGCGACTGCCAAAGAAGGGATTATCTGGGTTTTCTGCTTGCGCTTGCGGATCAGTAAGCGGTTCCACCGAGCCTTCCACTAGATTGACTCGTTCCGGGTTAAATAGGAAGGCATTGCGAATATTGCCCCCCGGTGCGCCCCCTGTGGGACGGACAATTTCGCCAGCTTCGTTTGCAAAGGCGGGAACAATGCCAGGAGTGTCGATGAATTTATAGGTCGGACCCCCGGCTGCCGCGATCGCGTCAACTAAGGTTTGTAAAGTCACATCAGCGGCACTCACGTCGCTAACCATTTCACCGTCATTGTCCTGGATTTCTTGCAACCCAATGACATCAGGGGAATTGAGGTTATCGACAATTTGTGTAGCAATGCGCTCAAAGCGTCCATCTGCCACATCGGTATCTTCCCCATCTTCATCATTAGGATCGAGATTGAGGACGTTGTAGCTGGCAAGGGTTAAGTTTCCTTCTTTTGTCGCGATCGCGCTAGTTTCCGGTTCTAGTTCGGAAGGGGTAGCGCTAAAGGCTTGGGTGGGCAGAATTTCAAAATTGCCAAAGCTATAGCCAACGACACCGGTGACATCTTTAAGTTGGGTCCCCACATTGACTTGAGGAAAATCAAAATCAGGTAAAAGATCACTGTCGTAATCAATTTGGACTCGTTCTGGGTTAAAGTCATCCGGGCTGATGTTGAGCGTACCGCGATCGCTAATTTCCGTTGCCGCTTCACCATTATCGACAACTGTGAAGATTTCTCCAAAACGATTGGTGGGACCAATAGCAACCGGATTCTGGGCAGTGACTAACATTCCCTCTAGAGATTCAAAGAAGTCGATACCTGCTTCATCAGGATTAAATTCAGCAAAGGCATCCCCATCAATATTTTCACTCGGAGGAATGCGCCCGCCTTCCCCAATGAGGACTGGGGTGGGAAGTGGGTTTCCCTCACTCACCACTTCAATAGTGTCGGGGAAAGCAAATTGTGTTGTTGTTAGATTACGATTTGCTTCCCCTCCTGGCTGGAATTCACTGACTTCGCCAGTCACATTAACTTTATCTCCTACGCTAACGGTAGGAAGACTATCTGTAAAAACAAAAATTCCGTCGGAAGTCCTCGGATCGCGATCGCCACTGGGATCTTGTATGTAAAATCCATCATCGAGCACTGCTGTTACGATGACACCCTCTACAGTGACAACTTCACCGACAAATGGAGACCGATGACCAACTCCTTGGACTTCGTGAATTGTTGACATCAATCACTCCTCTCTCTAATTTTTTACTTATACTTAAGTGATTTAAAAACAATCAAAAATAATAGTAATTGAATCACTCAAATCTTCATAGCCAACTTATCATAAAACCATTACTTTTATCGGCTATTTTTTGGTTAAAAAAAGGTTATTAATTTAAGAGAAGGTTATCATTTAATTATCCATTAATTAAAATTGAAAGTCTGAAGCCTTTGTAGCAAGAAAAATTAAATTAATAACATCAATGGCAGTGAATCTAAGCTTTCCTTAACCTCTTCTTAAGAATAAAGAATTAAAATTTTGCTTTTTTCTCAAATTTTTACTCAATGGGTTGAGCCAGTTTCTTTAACCGGCCCAAACCCAAATCAGAGGAAAAGAAATATTTTTTCGTTACTTTGGTATCAATCCTCTCTTCTCAAAATAAGATTTTCACCTTTGCTCTAGCACAGTGGAACAAAGGTGATTCTCCTTGTTAATCAATTATTGAAGTGACTGGAATAACAGAATTAGTTAATTAAGATTGCTCAGATTAAGAAACAAAAAACGCTTAAGGTGATCAAAAAAACATTTAATCGACTTCATTGTTATCAACGTATTGAGACGGATCTTGAGTTCCTTGTCCATCTTGGCAAGCAGATGTAGGGGTTCGAGTTGTAAAGTAAGGATTTCTTTGGGTCGCCATAGGCGGTAATGTGATCGAAGTCTCGAGAGGAAAAATGAGTTGCATTCCTTGCCGAATTTCCATCACTTTTGTTTCTTCGCGATCCGGAGGATCTGGCTCATTTATTCCCTGTGCGACACCAGCAGCGATCGATAAACCAAAACTCAATAAGTTACTTTGTTCATCCCCTAAAGCAGTTGGTCTGGAAACGAGCCAATCACTGAGATTATCGGAAACCCGGTAAGCAATTCCCCGTTGACCGCGATTAAACCCCCCAGAATAAAAAGTTCTACTACCACGTCGCGTATCCGTTAGAGCGGGAACTGCAACCGAGGGTGTGTTAATGGGAATATATCGTCCGCCAATGATCACCGCTTTGGGCTCGAGTTTGATCCCTTCATTTTCAGTTGCATTAATATTTGCTCTGATCAAAGAGTTAATAGGAGCAATAACATTGCCATTACTATCCATAATCGGTCGAGCAAGAGAGAGAGTTACAGGAAAACTTGATGCTTGCTCCTGATTGAATAAGACATTGGAACAAAAAGTGGTTATAACTGCTGACGATTTGGGAATAGTAACTTCCCGAGGTTCTTGAGAAGAAAAAGAATTATTTTGATTAGGAGAATTTTGCTCTCTTTCTTGTAATAAAGAATTGGAAGGTTCTGGTACTTTCAAACGTGAGTCAGGCTTTTGATTGCTCAATTCATCAGTTTCAACAGACCCAGACTCTGGTAGTTTTGGTTTCTCTGCTAAGGCTATACTGGTTGACTGGTTAAACGTTAACACAGCAAGAGAGGCTGTCAATAAATGTCGTAGTCGCATAACTTACAGAAATTGAATAATACTCATTAACAAAATTATTTCCAAATCACCCCTCACACTCAATCAAAAATTGGCGCCGACCAGCGGTCTCACGCCCCCCTCAATGGGAGGCGTAATCTGTGACTCACAACATTAAAAATTGCTAATAGAATCCTGACAAAGGAGCCTCAATTTAATCACTATAATTAGGTCAACGTGAATATTGTTGAAGTTGTTTCAATCGTGCTGGACTGGACTCCTGACAAGACAGCTAATGTTTCACCATCTAAGTTAAGTAGAGTATCGCTATCTTGTTGTTGAAGAGAAAGCTGCTCTATAGCGCCCGAGAACTGAAATTGATCTTCGCCAAGTTGAAAGTCTTCAATCGTGTCAGTCCCTTCACTTGTGGTTGATAGGATGAAGGTATCTTGACCATCGCCTCCTTCGAGGGTATCCTCACCAGCCCCGCCGAAAAGTTCATCATTACCGGCTTGACCGTTGAGGAGGTCGTCGCCGTCGCCCCCTTCTAAGATGTCATTGCCTTCACCGCCATTGAGGGCATCGTCACCTGCTTCCCCTTGCAGCAAGTCGGCTCCGAGACCGCCAATGAGGCTATCATCCCCGTCGCCACCGGCAGCTGTGTCATCGCCACCGCCAGCCACGAGCAAGTCACTGTCGTCACCACCATTGAGTTCATCGGCCCCAGCATCGCCAAACAGGTTATCGGTGCCTTCATCGCCATTGAGTTCATCGTCACCAGCCCCGCCAAGGAGTTCATCATTCCCAGCTTGACCGTTGAGGAGGTCGTCGCCGTCGCCTCCTTCTAGGATGTCATTGCCTTCACCGCCATTGAGGGCATCGTCACCTGCTTCTCCTTGCAGCAAGTCGGCTCCGAGACCGCCAATGAGGCTATCATCCCCGTCGCCACCGGCAGCTGTGTCATCGCCACCGCCAGCCACGAGCAAGTCACTGTCGTCACCACCATTGAGTTCATCGGCCCCAGCATCGCCAAACAGGTTATCGGTGCCTTCATCGCCATTGAGTTCATCGTCACCAGCCCCGCCGAGGAGTTCATCATTCCCAGCTTGACCGTTGAGGAGGTCGTCGCCGTCGCCTCCTTCTAGGATGTCATTGCCTTCACCGCCATTGAGGGCATCGTCACCTGCTTCCCCTTGCAGCAAGTCATCCCCTAGTCTGCCGATAATTAGATCATTACTATCTCCCCCTTCTAGAGTATCGTCACCTGTACTTCCAACTACAAAAACAAAAAAATCACGAATCTGTGTACTCATATCTATTCACCCTTCCTTTAAAGTGACAATTAATTTGATTTACGATTATTGGTTGCTAAATATTTACGCTTTAACTTACTCAAGCCAGATTAATGACAACTGCTGAGTAACTGTCATTTAAGTTGATCGCCTAGGGCACGTTAGCTTCAATACAGATAGAGAAGCGAAGAGTTACAGTTACTCCGCCGTGAAACGACAGAGCCTGCTGTAACCGTTGGTCAATTAGCTTCTTCAAGAAAAACCAAGACAAAGGCTATGTGCAAGGTTCGATTTGGTTTAATTATCTTGAGCCAAAAAAACTTACTTCGTGTCGTCCTAAACTTATAACTAACCATCCAATTTCTAAGACAAGCTCCACTCTTGAAAGTGGAGCTCGAAACCACAATCTGGAATCCTTATCCAAGTTAAAGGTATTTCAGAATTTACCCGTCAGGCCTAAAAAAGTTCTAGCCAAAGCTATTGCTCTTCTCCCAAGGTCCTGTAATCGCAATCGTTACACCAGGGCCTTTTTGCGGTGCATTGAGGAATAACGTTTTGCCGTCTGGTGAGAAGTTTGCTCCCGCAAGTTCTGCCGTGTTAAGTCCATTGCGACCAAGCACATAGAACTCACCGTTTGGTGTTAGACCTATTAAGCGATCCGTACCGTCACCATCTTCACAGATAATAATGTCACCCCAAGGCGCGACAGTCACATTATCGGGACTTTGTAGAATCTCAGGATTGCGAGGCTCAGCTAGAAGCTCTAGCGTTTGATTTCTGACATCTAAGCGCCAGATCTGACCCAATTCTTCTGGACCGGCATCGGTAGCGCAAATAACGATTCCTCCTTCGCCGTCATACCAGCTTCCTTCAGTTCGGTTAAAGAGTGCTGCCACATCTCGAACTTTTGTCTGGCCGTCTAACATTTGGTGCTGGATTTTGCGCTGGTTGTTCGGACCACTATCTTGCAAGTTATCTTCTGGATCGGGTACAGGAACCTCAACCCACTCCACTGGCATTTTCGTACCGACAGCAATTGTGTCTTCATTGTTATTGGTGGTGTCAACACCAGGCATATCTGGGATAACGAGTGCTTCTAAAACACCGCCTTGCCGCAAATCGCCCACTTTATTGGGACGGAAGCGGTAATATAACCCCAGCTCATTAAAATCATCGTTGGTCTCGTAAATATAGCCGGTTTCGGGATCTTCCGCGATTGATTCGTGTAGGAAACGCCCCATCGCACGGAGGGGTTCGGCATCGCTAGGAGCATCAGCAGGGACTTCAAAGACGTAACCGTGACGCTTTTGTAGCTGATTATCGCTAGCGGGAAGGATAATGGTTTCTTCACAACTTAGCCAAGAGCCCAGAGAAGAACGAGAATTAACTTTAACCGATCCCCCAGCACAATTATTCTCCGTTCCTGCCAGCGATCGCCGTTGTCCTTGAAGTCGATTACCAGGACCGACTGTTAAAGTTGCCGTTCCACCAATTGCACCCGGGTCATATATAGGAATGGTGGGATTTGCCTTAAATGAGTTGGCAACTTCATCTTCGCTATTGATAGACAGTTCATGGTTTCGGACCAAAATCGCGTTGCCATTACCGTCACTATAAGAATCCATACCATCAGGAGCAGTCGGCACAGCCCCCCCATCATCCATCGTTTGGCCAGTTCGGGACAGAACACGGTAATTAAACCCAGGCGGTAGATCAAAAATTCCATTGGGGTCCGGTTGGAGTTGGCCAAACCCTTGAATGGCACGGGCTTGACTCATTAGTGTTTTCGCATGGAGCTTCTTAAACATAGAAGTGCTGAGCGCAGTTCCAACAGCAGTTGCCCCTGTTAAGAAAAAGAATTTACGTCGGGATACAGGCATGGTGTTCTCCATCTCATCGGTCACGGGTTCAACCCTACTAACTTGGGGTCAAGATTAAGAAAAACTCCGTTTAAAATTGAGTTAAGTCAATAGAAACAAAAGGAACTACCAATGCCTCAAAAAGAATCAAAACGCCTAGATGACAGGAGTTATAAAAAATGATGATTTTGAAATCGTTTTTTGAAGATGCTTAGGGGTATGCTTAAACATTAAGACCAATTTGACCTTGAATGCACGAATAGTAGAGTGTTTAGCGGCGCTCGCAATTTGTTTTATCAATCACTATCTCGGCTTAACGTTCAAGGCCATTCCCTTACTCCTCAAACCTATTCTCTATGCGTTATAAGCACATTTTTATATTCTTCTTATATTTATTCTTTTTATGTTACGGAGTTTGGGTTCGTTGTGTGAATTTAGACACAAAAATTTATTGGCATGATGAAGTTTTCACGTCTCTGCGAACGGCTGGTTATAAGGGAGAAGAGGTCATTGAAAAGATATTTACAGGTGAAATTTTAGGCCGCTCTGACTTACTCCAATATCAAGAAATCAGTCCAGAAAACAATTTTCAGGATACTTTAGAGGCTCTTAAATCTCATCCTGAACATCCACCGCTGTATTATATTTTAGTGCGACTGTGGCAAGACCAGTTGGGAAGCTCAGTTACAACCACTCGTAGTCTGTCAATTATATTTAGCCTGTTCAGTATTCCAATTTTTTATTTCTTGTGCTCGGCTTTATTTAGCTCTAACGTAGTTGGATCAGTGGGATTTTTGTTAATAACCGTTTCCCCATTTCATGTCCTTTATGCACAAGAGGCAAGAGAGTATAGTTTATGGATATTAATTACGCTTTTATCTTACTGGAGTTTTTGGGAAGCCGTTCAGAATAAAAAGAAATCTTACTGGTGGACTTATGCCATAACAACCATTCTCAATTTCTATACGAGTTTGTTATCCCTTTTAGTCATAGTCAGTCAAGGCATTTATCTATTACTACGAGAAAAACATTTTTATACGCCAGCGATTCGCCGTTATTTACTGGTAATGTTAGGAAGCGCGATCGCGTTTTCACCTTGGCTTAATTTAATAATCACTAATTATGAACAATTAAAAGCGAAAACAGCCTGGACAGAAGCCCAGCCCGATTATTCTTTTTTAGTCAAGATTTGGGGGCTACATTTTAGTAGTCTATTCCTGGATTTGGGAGTTGATATTAGTCATCCTTACAGTTATTTGATTCCACCGCTCATTTTACTTTTGATTGGATATGGATTCGTTGTTTTAATCCCTGATACTAATCGGTCGATCTGGCTATTTCTCCTCTGTTCATTTCTGATACCGACATTACTTCTGATTTCTCCTGATTTAATTTTCGGCGGACAGCGCTCCATTTCAACCCGCTATTTTGTTCCCAGTTTGATTGCAGCCCAAATCCTAGTGGCGTATTTATTCGCTGTTCAAATCAGGAACAGGAAACGGCTTTGGCAAGGTTTATTCATCATTCTTTTAATGTGTGGTTTATTTTCTTGTTGGAAAATTTCTCAGGCAAATGTTTGGTGGAATAAAGGAGTTAGCTTTCAAAACGCACAAGTTGCTGAAGTGATTAATCAAACGGAAACCCCTTTGGTGATTAGTGATAACCGAGAAACCAATTTAGGTAATGTGATTTCTCTTGCCTATTTAGTTAAACCATCAACTCAGTTTAAATTAGTGACTCAATCCGAACAACTTAACGGTTTGGAGCAATTTGATTCAATTTTTCTCTTTCATTTATCCCCTGAATTAGAAACTGCCCTCTTGAAGCAATATCAAGCACAAGTTGTAGAAATCTCTCAAAAAGAGCTTCCTCTAACTCAAATATCAATTAACCAGTAGGGGTAAATTAATCTCCCCTACTTAAAGTTAAACCTACGAATCTGGCTGTAATTGTGAGAGCTGTTCTTGCCAATTTTCTGAAAAATCAGCGGCGGAAGTTCTTGAGACTTCAAACGTTTTATTAATCGCTTGGGGGGCTTTTAGCAGTTCGACACATAAATGCGCAATTGTTTCTCGACTGACTTGACCCTTTAAACTATCTCCTTGTTCAAAGTACAAAGTTTCGGGTTCTGTTTCTTCAGTTAAGGCGCAAGGACGAATAATCGTATAACGTAACCCACTCTCTCGAATTGCATTTTCTCCTGCTAACTTCCAGGTTAAAAGTCCGCCTAACTGGTCATTCATTTGCACCGCTGGGGGTTCCTGGCTGAGATCCAGACCAGGGCGTCCGGGTCGAGTGACACCAGCAGAACTAATCATAATCCATTGCGGTGTTACTTTTCCACCATAAGCGGCAATTTGTTCAACTTCTAGACGAAAACTCCCTGGTTGAAAATGGGGATTGAGTGCTTTGTCATATTCAAACTTACTTAGCATCAACTGCATGGAATCAACTTCTGCTGAGTTGAATGGAGGGGCATCATCCATGGTTTTGGCACGAAAGACAGGGGTTAATTCGGTAAAAGGAACATAAACATCGATCCAAGTGTCTTTTTGGGTATCAAAAGAATACGCATAACCAATCCCATCCCAACGGCTATCACAACGGAGAAAGAATTTATACCGGTTGCCATCTCCTTTGACGCGTAAATAAATTCCTTTGTATTCCGATAAATTAAGGTTGGGTTCAAAGTTACGGGTTCGCACTGAACTAAAACCGCCATTATTCTCAGTGGAAACTGTTCCGGCAAAAACAGCTTTATTGTTTTCTAAGAAAAGCGCGCTTGCACTGACACCTCCCATCACAACATCATCTAAAGCACCCCAGATGCTTTGAACTTCTTTGGTTGCCTTTCTGAAATCGAAAATGGGGAGATCAGTGTTGTCGGTAATCAATTCTGCAGCCAGTTGAACGAGCGTCTTAATTCCCTTATATTCCACTGCTTCTGGTGTCGATTCGGCGACCTCTGGTTCGTAAAATTTGACGCCTTGATAGTACTTGTCACGGTTAGGAGTGTCTCCTTCAACGGGTTGAATGCGCGTTCCTGTACAACAAATAACAGCAGTGACATTTGCCATCAGTTCTGGTTTCAGGCTTTCGGGAATCGTGATATCTCCTTCATAAAATTCAAGGTCATCTCCTAAAATAGAACGGGCTCGTTCGATACTGCGAACTAAAGCACGAATCGGATAGTTTTGTTGTTGGAGTTGTTTGACAACCCGCTTCCCCACACCTCCGGTTGCACCCACAACCAGAATGGTTCCGGTTTGGGGAGTAACAGTGGGTTCAGAAGTGGATTGATTGCCTAAGATCATTTGTTTAACTCCGGGAAAGCGGCTAAGAAGGGGAAGAACATCAAAGTAGGTTAAGGTTTTGATGAAACGAGTGATGTCCCAAGATTTTCGTTGATTCATGGGCTTGGCAAGTGTTACAGTTAATTAAGATCAATGTAACGAATATGGCAGAAAACTCAACGAACACTCCTGAAATGAAATATGGGGAACGAGCAATTGCGGAAGGAGAGTTGATTACGTTTCCCAATCCTCGTCCTGGACGACGCTATAAGGTTGACGTTAGTCTTCCTGAGTTTACCTGTAAGTGTCCTTTCTCTGGCTATCCTGATTTTGCCACGATTAATATTAGCTATATGCCAGACCAGTCAGTGGTTGAGTTGAAGGCGATTAAACTTTATATTAATAGCTATCGTGATCGCTACATTTCTCACGAAGAAGCAGTTAACCAAATTTTAGATGATTTTGTCGCAGCTTGTAATCCTTTGGAGGCGACAGTAACCGGTGATTTTTCGCCACGGGGCAATGTCCACACCGTTGTGGAAGTGCATCATCAGCAACCTCGGGTTTGACCGTTTACTGGTTTTGAGAGAGTGATTCGTTATAAAACGATTAACCTAGCTTGACGGCAGTCCCTGTAGCTGTAATCACTAACAAGGCGCCTTCTTCATCAATATTAATCGTTCCGGTATCGACTTTAATGCCAATGACGGCATCTGCACCCAATTTTTCCGCTCTTTCTGCCAGTTCGTCTACTGCTTTTCTCTGTCCTTTGGTAAAAAGTTTTTCATAACTTCCGGTACGTCCACCAAAAAAATCACGGAAGCCCGCAAAAAAGTCTCTTAAAGCGTTGCTACCATAAACTACTTCTGCCGTGACAACGTCTAAATATTCTTCAATTGTTTGTCCTTGGAGACTGTCTGTTGTTGTGGTTAACATGGTGAGTATCTTAATCTAACGTTAGCCTTAATTTTAGGATAAAGCGCGATCGCAGGCGCAACTCAATCAATAAGCCACTGACTGGATAGCAAAAAAGCAAGAAGTAGGGTGCAATTTTTTATACACCCCACTGACTCAAGTTATGAGTCTTGCAAGATTAACTGCTGACGATGGGCATGATTTAATTGCAATTCCATTCCGGTTACTTGTTCTAGCATATAGACAAAGTGTTCGGGGTTGAGGAGGGTTCCGTCATTACGACAACTTCCCAGATAACGCAGTTTTACCGTGTGTTCATTCAGTTGTTCAACGAAAGAGAAATCAAACGCGCGATCGCGCAGATTTAAAGTTTTCTTTTTCCCCGATTTTGTTGTCTTCTCCCACAAGATTTCCTCACAGTTAAACATTGCTTGTAAAGCGTCTTGCCATTGTGCTTCCGAAACTGGATTAGGGGCTTCTACGGTGACGAAATATTCCGCTTTTTCTAATAAGCTAGTTGCGGAATTTTTCAGGCTGACCGATTCTACCGACTCGATATGAATGCCAGTGGGAAGTTGTTCGGAAAGTTGTTTCTCAAATGCGTCTAAAGCATAGGTTTCTTTGAGATCAAAATCCACGATTTCGCCACTACTACTCATCCCTAAAGAAAGGGCATTCGCAATACTAATCCGAGGTCCGGGATGATAACCACCGGTGAAAGAAATAGGCAGTTTGGCCCGTCGCACAGCGCGATCAAACAGACGCACTAAATCTAAATGACTAACAAGGCGCATTTCCCCTTCCTTACTAAAGCGCACCCGAACCCGTTGTTCTCGGGTTTGATCCGGTTGAAAATGTCCTTCAAAGGTGGGGATTTCTGGCGGTTCAACCACAATATTATGACCAAAATCAATCCCGCAGACCCCACAATGGGAACAACCGGCATAGGAACAATCGGGAACCGTGGCTGCTTCTAAGGCGCGTTTTAAGTCCTCTTTCAGCCAGTTTTTATCAATTCCGGTATCCATATGATCCCAAGGCAGAGGCGCATCTAAGCGGTCATTTTGCGTCCCACTCGCCATGGTTTCCCAATCCCATTCGCCATTCTCCACTTGGCGATATTTCCAGTCTAAACCGGCATCGGCAATGGCAGTTTCCCAAGCATTGTAGGCTTTTTCTAAACTTTCCCACCAAGCATCCATACCAGCGCCGAGTTCCCAAGCGCGACGAACCACAGGAACCAAGCGGCGATCGCCGCGTCCGACAAAATCTTCCATCGCCGAGATGCGAACGTCGGTAAAGTTGACTTTCACCCCTTTCATCCGGCGAAACTCATCGCGGAGTAAATCTTGTTTCCGGATAAACTCAGAAGTTGAGACAGAATGCCACTGGAACGGCGTGTGCGGTTTCGGAGTAAAGTTGGAAATAGTGACATTAAAGTCGAGGCGTTTGCGTCCTTTCAGCCGACATTCTTGACGCAGCCAACGAATGGTTTCGGCAATACCAATGACATCGGCATCAGTTTCACCGGGTAAACCAATCATAAAGTAGAGTTTGACCTTATCCCAACCTTGTTCAAAGGCAGTTTTCACCCCGCGCAAGAGTTCTTCGTTGGTTAACCCTTTATTGATGACATCGCGCATCCGTTGTGTTCCCGCTTCTGGTGCGAACGTCAAACCACTTTTGCGGTTTCCACCGATGATGTTAGCAATGTTTTCATCAAAACGATCTACCCGTTGACTGGGAAGCGAGAGGGAAATATTTTCATCTTGGAGGCGGTTTTTCACTTCCATCCCCACTGCTGGGAGGGAAAGATAGTCAGAACAACTGAGAGATAGCAAGGAAAACTCATTGTAGCCCGTTTCGCGGATACCTTTCTCGATGGTTTCCACCACCTGTTCCGGTTCTACATCATGCGCCGGACGAGTCAGCATTCCCGGTTGACAGAAGCGACAGCCCCGAGTACAACCCCGTCTAATTTCGACACTGAGGCGATCATGAACGGTTTCTACATAAGGCACTAAACCAATGGAATAAGCCGGCATCGGTCGCGCCACCCGCCGGATAATTTTCTCTGGAACATCCTCGCGTGTGGGGTGTACCGTTCCATCTGGTTGCATTGCGTAGAACCGTGGCACATAAACGCCAGGAACTTGCGCTAAATCGAGGAGTAATTCGTTTTTACTCAGTCCTTCTTTTTTCCCTTCTTCAATAATCAGCCCCACTTCTGGGAGGAGTTCTTCGCCATCCCCAAGGGCAATAAAATCAAAAAAGTCCGCATAAGGTTCAGGGTTCGAGGTTGCCGTTTGTCCACCGGCGAAAATGAGGGGATAATCGCCCTTGTCTCGTTCTTGCCAGGTGAGGGGAATCCCAGCCAGATCGAGCATTTCAAGGATATTGGTTGCCCCCAGTTCATAACTGAGACTAAACCCTAAAATATCGAAGTCACTAACTGACCGACGATTTTCCAAGGCAAATAACGGCGTGTCGGTTTCCCGCAGTTTGGAAGCGAGATCCGGTGCTGGCAGATAAGCGCGATCGCACAGTTGTCGCGGTTGAGCATTGAGAATATTGTATAAAATCACATGACCCAAGTTGGATGCACCCACTTCGTAGATTTCAGGATAGGTCAACACCCAGCGCACGGTTGCGCTATCCCAAGGCTTGTGTTTTGTGCCTTGTTCATTCCCTAAATAGCGGGCGGGTCGATTAATCTCTGGGGTGATCAGTTGCTCAACTGCTGCTGTCATCGGTTCCCTTTTCTCCTTGTTACTCACTATTTCTCATGGTAGTTCACGATTCATGGAATCGATTGGGAGAGCGCGATCGTGAATAAAAACCGATTGATAGTGATGTCAGAGGTGAGAAGATGAAATATAATTACACAGGTAGTCAGCTTGAGGAGCAGTATTAATGGAACTGTTCAGCATCGGTCACTCTAATCATGAGATAGATGTGTTTATCTGTCTTCTAAAGCAGCATGGGATAACTGCTATTGCTGATGTCCGCTCCAACCCGTATAGTCGCTTTTTGAAACAGTTCAACAGAGAAAATTTACAACAAATCCTTGCTCAAGAGGGGATACACTATGTGTTTCTTGGAAAGGAACTAGGTGCAAGACCTAATAATCCAGAATGCTATGTTGATGGGAAAGCAGTCTATGAAAAAATTGCTAGAACTGAGGGGTTTTATAAAGGAATTCAAAGACTTTTGAAGGGTTTAGAGAAATATAGGATTTCTCTCATGTGTGCAGAAAAGGACCCTATAACTTGTCATAGGGCTATATTGGTCTGTCAACACTTACGTTGTTTTGACATATCTATTAACCACATTCTGAAAAATGGTGATTTACAGGATCATAAATCTTTAGAAGAAAAACTTCTTTTTAAGCATGGTTTCAAACAGTTTTCAGAAGCTCCTCAAGTTCAGCTTTCATTATTTCCTCAAAACACTTTACTATCTAGAGAAGAATGTTTGAAGGAAGCATATAAACTTCAAGGCGATGAAATTGCTTATGTAGAGAAAGAGACTAATAAGGATGATGACAAATCAAGTCAAGTTATTTACAATCGGTTTCACAAAGAAAAGCGCACAAAAGTTCTTTGAAACTCTTAAGGAATCAGGTGTTAAACGAGTTATTGATACTCGTTTAAATAATGTTTCTCAGTTAGCAGGATTTACCAAAAAAAAAGATTTAGAGTATTTCCTTAAAACTATTAATAATGTCGATTATGTTCATATTTTAGATCTAGCACCAACTAAAGATATTCTTGACGAGTATAAGAAACAGAAGGTGGACTGGTCAGTGTACGAACAAAAGTTTTTAAAGTTGATAGCTGAGCGTCAAATTGAAAAGAAACTTTCTCCTGATTTGACTGATGGTGCTTGTTTACTTTGCAGTGAAGCAAAGCCTCATTACTGTCATCGTCGATTAGTTGCGGAATACTTAAGCGATAAATGGGGAAATGTCAGCATATGTCATCTTTGAAAAGGATAGTTTGCCTAGCTAACTCTTGGAAGTTAGAGGAACGTTGCATAGCTGGGATTGATATTAACTCTGGGAGATGGGTTCGCCCTGTGTGTGATAGTTTATATCCTCAAGATGGTCGAGTTCCAAAATTCGTGCGAACTGTTGAAAGTAGAGAGCCAGAACTGCTCGATATTCTGCAAATTCCACTTGCTGAAACTGGATGTGATTTTAGCTTTGAATGTGAAAATCTATCAGTTATGTCTGGTAAATGGAAGATTGAAGGGAAATTACAGCCTGATCAACTCATTGCTTATTGTAGAGACTTTCCACATATACTTCATAATTCCTCAAAATATGTTAACCCCTCATACTTAAAAACCTTACCTTTTCATCAACGTCGTACTTTGCAATTAGTTCAAACAAGTAGTCTTTCTGTGACACAGAAAAATTCGGGGTGGAGGGGGTCTTTTAAAACTACTACAGGGCAAGTTTTGAGAGATGCAAAGATTACTGATCCTGTTTTTACCCAAAAGCTAGAAGCAGGGTATGAGCCGACAGGAAACTATATGGTGACGGTAAGCTTAGGTATGCCTTGGGCACCCAGCAATAATTGGGAAGGTGAAGCCCCATGTTGGAAGTTGATAGCAGGTGTGATTGAAATGCAAGAATAGTAAGATATCTAACACATCCTTGCACGAAAAATGGCAGAGAAGCAGCGATCGCGCTTCCCTAATTGTTGAGTCATTCAAGATCAGAAATATCATCCTTATAGCCATCTACCGAAAAACTCCACATTACTGATCATCTCTTCAGCAGATTTGATTGAAGCCAATCTTGATAACCCTCTCATCTGGTCGCCTATAGAGGGTTCTTGCTTGCCAAAAATAATTCCAGCGTGAGACTTTCCACTTCGTAACCAGTTGGAATGAATCCGATAAAAATCTCTGACATTAAACGTATAAATAACCCGTTGATGTTCCAACGCCCACACTAATTGTTGCTCATCTGATTGCGCCAGCATACCCACTTCAGAAGCCGAAAGCAAATCTGCACCACGATTCCTGAGTGCTTGCAAAATGCGCTTACTGGTAGCATCTTCATCCAAATAGAAACGAATAGCAGACACTAGGATAATCGAGAGGCTAATCTTTCGTACTCGGTTGCCTCTGTATCTAAATCTTGGTCTATGATTTGCTGATTGGCATAATAGTAAGCTAGTGCTGCGTGGACTTGAGCTAGGTTTAAATAAGGCTTATCTGCCACAATTTCATCAGCACTATTACCTTGCTTATAGAGGGTAACAATGCGCCGAACAGAGGTTCCAGTCCCCGCAATAATTGGGCGACCGCTTTGAATATTAGGGGAGGTAGTAATTAAGCTACCAATATTAACCAGAGCTTGAGACATATCTGAATACTTTTAAGTTAAGGCTTTGTTCCAATCGTAAAGCCAGTCCAGTGAAGTTAAACAACTTAACTATTATCCTCATAATACTTATTCTTTTAGCGCGATCTCAGAGCAGAGTTGTCGCGGTTGAGCATTGAGAATATTGTATAAAATCACATGACTCAAGTTGGATACACCCACCTCGTAGATTTCAGGATAGGTCAACACCCAGCGCACCGTTGCGCTATCCCAAGGTTTGTGTTTTGTGCCTTGTTCATTCCCTAAATAGCGGGCGGGTCGATTAATCTCTGGGGTGATCAGTTGCTCAACTGCTGCTATCATCGGTTCCCTTTTCTTCTTTTGACTCACTATTTCTCATGGTAGTCTAGCAGTTGAGGGCTGACCTAGATATTGAGAAGGAAAGATATCTCTGTGTGAAACGATTCATTTGTTTTTGTGAAACAACAAGAAAAACTCTTTCAATCATGCTTACTAGCACTTGACCAAGGAAATGAGGGCGGAAAGAATCTCCGAAATAATTGTCATTTCAATAGATTAGAAAATAATTATCTCTCAGAGCCAGTGTAGGGAAGTACTAGGAATTTTGATTATTTAACCTGTTCCATAACTGAGTAAATGATTCAGTACGTTGACGCGCAATAAGTTTTTTGTGCGAGGCAATCACTTTCTTAGCAAGAGTATTAAGCGTTTTAGGAGCTTTAAATGTTGCTTTAAAGTCAAATTTTTCTCCACCTTCTTCCTGAAATTCTGCATTAAGATCAATAATCAAATCTCCGAGAATCGTATGAATACATTCCCAAAGATTATATTTTTGAGTAGGATTTTGATAGAAATCTTCAGGTTTATTACAGAAAGCTTTTCCCACTTCATCGGTTGATAATACCTCGGAGAGTAAATAAAGAAGAAAGAATTTGGTGATCTGATAACCACTAAATAAGGCTGGCTCAATTTTCTTTAAATCTTTTTCTATTTCTTCATATAAATCAAATAGAACTACAATTCTTCCTCCAGTTACCTCTGGTCGAGCAAATATTTCTTGATGTGAATCATCAAAAATTTTGCTATATCTTTGAACAGATGAAGGTCGCTTTAGATCAAATGCTAGTAGAATTTGACCTGCAACAGTATTTTCGATTACTTTACGTTTTTCAGGACTATCTCCACGTTTGATTTCATAGAAGTATTCAGGATAATTTTGATTGATTTCATTTTGCAGTCTAACTTGAGTTTGTGTATTTGATCTAAAATCTCGTGCTTTTATACCATTTTGGTTATTACTATTATATGTAATTCTTGATATCAATTTCGATTTAGTAGAACTTACTTGAATAATCCGAGTTAATATTCTCAGATCCTTTGAAACTTGCTGTCTATTCTGATAGAGGCTCGATACAGTCTGGCAGCCATTAACTACTGAGTATCCCTGCACCTTAACCTTTCCTTCCTGAGATGTATCTAGCTTGTCACAAATAATAGTTATCCCGTTATGATAAAGCAGAAAATTACTATGCTCTAAAGGTTGAGATATGCTTTTAGAAATATCTTTATTAACCTTAGTCTTTCCCAGTCCCTTTCTTAAATTCAAATCAAAAATTTGCTGATTTTCAATCCCCTCCATTTTAACTAAATCAATAGCAGAAACAGGTGCAATTACAACTTTTGCAGTATTTCCAACCGTGTATTCAGAATAATCCAAGCCAAAAATGTCAAAGGAAATTTCTGAAGTTGCTGGAATTGCCTTTTCACTTGGCACATACATTTTAGAAATTAGTAGTTTATCCCACACTTCTAACTTGATGTCTACTTCTGAAGCTGTTTTTAAGAAACTATCAGCATTTGAATCTTTCTTGGCATTAGTCACAAAAATTCCACGAATTGAGTATTTTGCAGATATAAATAAATTTTTATTCTCTTTTAGTAAGTTTTTGAGTTGAGTATTGCCAGTTGATGAAATCATTGACTCTATTCCCTCACCTGTCTGTAACTGTTGCAAGCTACCTACAAACTCTTTGAGTTGCGCATCTCCTAGCGTCTTTACAGAATTTTGAACAATTTTTGATTGGAAAACATCTATGCACTCCTCATTTTCATTGACATATATACCATCGATGCCTTTATCTCCATGCCCATCGCAAACTATATTCTGAACCTCTAGAATATCCAGTCTATAAATATTAACTAAAAACCAAGTTAAGAACGAACTACCTTCTACCCGACCTGAGACTCTATAAGGTTGAATAATTTGAACAAGGTTTGTGTAATCTAAGTCAAGCATATATTAATGATTCCTCACTCATAAACTGTATATCACTATATTAGACAAACAATAACCTTCAGTGTTGGTTGTAAGGTAGTAGAGATAACAAGTTTCATAAACTGGAAGGAAAGCAACGATCGCGCTTATATTTTTGGATACACTGAAAGGAAAATTACAATTGCTAATTTACTGTGAGTGAAAGTGTTTACATCGAAACCAGCATCTTGGGACATCTCACTGCGAGACCAACTGATAACCTAGTCCTTGCTGCTAACATGAAAGTGACTCAAGACTGGTGGAATGAATACCGTCACTCATTTACACTTTATGCTTCAGAAATCGTTGCCGATGAAGCAGCAAAGGGTGATGCAACGATTGCAGCTAAGCGGTTAGAACTTCTACAACCCTTAATGTTTCTTCAACTGACACCAAGAGGCTTTTGAACTTTCCCAAGCATTTCTCAAGCAAAGTAATTTGCCTAAAAAAGCATTGATTGATTCTCTCCATATCGCATTAGCAACCATTTATGGTTTAGACTATTTGTTAACTTGGAATTGTAAGCATATGGCAAATGCGCAACTACAACGTAAACTATCTGAGGTTAGTTTGGAATTGGGGTATGTTTTACCTGTTATTTGCACTCCTTATGAACTGATTGGATATAACTCGGAGTTTTAAGCTATGTATCGCAACGAAATTCTTGAAGAAATTCATCAACACAGAAACGAATATGCTCAATCATTTCAATATGATTTAAGAGCAATCTTTAATGATTTAAAGAGAAAAGAGTTTGCTCACAAAGACAAACTGATCAAACTTCGCATCAAGCGTCAAGCTACTGCAAAAAAAGATTAATCGAGAGAAAATTCTTGAATTCTTAGAATAAGAAAGTGATGATCGCGAGCTTTGGGGAGGAAAGCGCGATCGCGTTTTGGAATAAACGGAAAGGAAAGTTAAGGCGTGATCGGGTATTTGGGAGAGAAGCAGTGATCGCGGTGTTTTGAGAGAATCTATGCCATGCCACACTTTACCTATAATGGATAACTGGGCTGACAGGGTTCGTCAGCAACAAATTTAGGGTGTTACCTTTCTTAGTGAGTAATTCAAGTTATTATGACAAGCGATACTAATCAAAATCAACGTCAAACTCAGCAGAAACAACCTACTGATCTCCCTTTTTGGCAACGAGCAACCCCCTCAGAACGAGCAAAAGAGTTTCAAGAGTGGGTGGAGCAACTGCCAAAAACCAACGTCAGTCTTCCCAATGAAGCCTTTGACCGTAGCCAGATTTACGACTAATGGCGAAGTATTTGCTAGACACAAATGTTGTTTTACGTTTTAGCAACCCATCCGATACTCAACATAACTTAGCCAGAGCAGCAGTTGCGACTCTACTGAAACAGTAAGATGAATGCTACCTAACAACCCAAGTATTGATTGAGTTTTGGGTTGTTGCAACCCGCCCAATCGAGGTTAATGGTTTAGGCTGGTCAATTGAAGAAACTCGTAATCTGATTGATCAGTTGGGTCAGCGTTTCCCCATTGCAGAAGAAACTGTGCAACTATTGCCAACATGGTTAAATTTGGTAACTGACCATCAGATTAGGGGGAAGCGAACTCATGATGCTCGTCTGGTTGCAATTATACTAACCTGCGATTTTGATTGCATCTTAACCCTTAATCCCAATGATTTCTCAGGAATCCCCGACATTACAGTTGTACATCCACAGCAAATTCTTGAATCCTCAGAATAAGAAAGTGAAACTCCCGAGTTGAAATAAGGTGACAAGAAAGTTAAGGCGTGATCGCAAGTTTTGGCGAGGGAGGAAAGCGCGATCGCGCCCTTATAAGTTTTGATACATTCAAAGAATGTTAGAAGTCTGTCAGACGGAACAATATGCTCGATGGTTTAACCGTTTGCGCGATTAGCAGGCACAAGCACGCATCAATATTCGGATTCGTCGCCTATCAATGGGAAATCTTGGAGATGTGAAACCTGTTGGAGAATGAGTTTCAGAACTGCGTATTAATTATGGACCAGGTTATCGAGTGTATTTTGTGCAACGTGGGAATACAGTAGTTGTTCTGCTTGCAGGTGGAACTAAACGTACACAAGCTAAGGATATTAAGATAGCAATCAAACTAGCAAGAAACCTATAGGAGAGAACGATGACCAAAACTCAAACTTTCCCTTGGGATGCAGCAGAGTACCTAGAAACCAGAGAAGATATGGCTGCATACCTTGAAGCTGCTCTCGAAGAGGGTGACTCCGCTTTAGTTATTGCTGCTTTAAAGGATATTGCTCGTTCTCAAGGAATAACCCATCTGACTAAGGAAACAGGTCTTGATTATGAAAGCCTTCATCAAGCCTTATCCAGTGAAGAGAATCCAGAATTTGGTACTGTTCTGAAAGTGATACAAGCACTTGGACTAAAGTTACAAGCGACCCCGATGTAAGTTAAGAATCAAAGCGCGATGGCTAAGCCGGTTCCCGCAGAGAACATCACGAGTTTTGAGGAATTGATAGAAAGTCTGAGCGCGATTGCAGGTTTTGGGGAAGAAGGCGCGATCGCAGCCTTTAGTTTGTTTGCTTAAGGGATGACAAGGAACATGTGAGGCAGGTATGGTATGCTTTTAAGCCGACCCCTGTTCCGAAAAAAAGGTTGCTTGAGTGAGCAACCCCATCAAAAATATGCTTCCTCCACTGTACC
>JAAANX010000185.1 GCA_009909085.1 Cyanobacteria bacterium GSL.Bin1
GTAAGCCCCGTCGAAGTGTCGGGGGCGATGTGCCTAGATAACTGGCGTAGGGGAGCAATGCCCGTTCGTGAGGATGGGAAGCCAGCACTCTAATCTCTGATTGAGTGCTGGAGGATGTCACTTGACCCGTACTAAGAGAATTGGAACTTTTCCGTATTAATACGGGTCTAACTTATTGAAAAAGCTGAGTTCAAGCCTGAAATTTTTCACTTCCCACTCCCGACCTCAAAAAAATTGCTGTGAAATTAGTCATTAATTGTCTTAATCTTCGTTATTTTGGGCAATTTTTGCGTTCTTACTTCAAATCAACGCGAAATCGTATTTTATTGCTGTATTTCATCAGTTTGCTAGGAGTTTTCACCATTGCGATTCCTCTTTTTCAAGTGCTTTTCTTTTCAAAAGTGGATCGCCGGGTACAAGAAAATCTAAGTGAAGAATTGGCGAATTTTCGGATAATTTATCAACAATGGGAGAGCCAAAATCCAGAAACTGAAGAGGCACTGGTCACTTTCGTCAATGAATTTTTAGCAACAACTCTTCCTGAAGATGATAATTTTCACTTAATTATCCTTCAAAATCAGCTCTATCACTCAAAACCCACCCCATTGCCCTCGGTGATTCAGTCTCACCCGGAATTACTGCCCAAATGGATCACCTTAAACACATCAGTTGCCGGAACTGTATCAGTCGATGATCCAGAAGTGGGCAGTGTGGTTTACAAAACCCACATCTTAGAAATCAACAATGAACCAACAGGGCTTTTTGTTGCTGTTCACCTGACAGCGGGTGAACGTGCAGAAGCTTGGGCAGCAGTTCGTATCTTTATTGAAGTTGCCTTTGGAGTCATGCTAGTGGCATTTTTGCTGGCTTGGGTAGCCAGTCATCAACTTCTCAAGCCAGTTCAACAGTTAGCCAAAACGGCACAAAGTATTAATGAAAATAATCTGAATCAACGTTTAGCAGTCGAAGGGAGAGGGGAACTGGCAGAATTAGCCAGTACTTTTAACCTCATGATGGATCGCGTCCAAGATGCTTTTGAAAGGCAACGCAACTTTATTAATGATGTTAGTCATGAATTGCGAACACCAATCACAATTATTCAAGGACATCTTGATGTCATGACGGCTGATCCGCAAGACCAAGCGCAAACGCTGGCTGTCGTATCCGATGAATTGGAACGTATGAAACGGTTTGTCAATGACATGATTTTACTGGCAAAGGCAGAGCAGAATCATTTTTTACAGCCTGAGAGGATCGATCTACAGCGTTTTATCCAAGACGTCTTCAGTAAAGCAATCGTGCTTGCAGATCGCAACTGGCAATTAGCGGCAACAGCAGAGGGAATTTTTTGGGGAGATCGTCAGCGTTTGACAGGGGCTTTGATGAACTTGTTGGAAAATGCCATTCAACATACTCAGCTTGAAGACACGATTGAATTAGGGAGTGCAGTTTCTGCCCAAACCCTACGCTTTTGGGTTCGAGATACAGGAGAGGGGATTGCTGAAGCCGATCAACAGCGTATTTTTAATCGGTTTGCCCGTGCGACTAATCGTTCTCGTGCCTCGGAAGGCGCTGGTTTAGGATTGGCAATTGTGGCTGCAATGATGAAGGCGCATGGCGGATCTGTGGAATTAAGTAGTGAACTTGGTGTAGGAGCGACATTTACTTTAATTTTTCCTTGGAAATCGAATGCAGAGGTGGCATGATGACTCAGATCTTGATTGTGGAAGATGAATGCCGAATTACATCTTTTCTAGAAAAGGGTTTAAAGGCTAATGGATTTATGACAACGGTAGCCACTACCACTGAAGAAGCAGCAGCGATCGCGCTCGATAGTCAGATTGACCTCATTTTACTTGACTTATCTCTTCCCGGTGAGGATGGTTTATCCCTGTTAAAAGCCTTGCGGGGGCAAGGGTTTTCTGCACCCATTATCATTGTTACCGCTCGCGATGATGTTCAGGATAAAGTCACTGGGCTTGAATGGGGTGCCGATGATTATGTCACCAAGCCCTTTCGCTTTGAAGAGTTATTAGCGCGAATTCGGGCTCGATTAAGAGTGTCTGTGAACAATAATGGCTACTCAAGTGATCAGTTTCAGCTGCTCCAAGTTCAAAATCTGACCTTAGACTTACGCACCCGTCGTCTCACTGTCGATGGTGAATTCGTTGAACTCTCGACGCGGGAATTTATTCTTATGGAGACATTTATGCGCCACCCCAATCAAGTAATGACTCGGCAACAATTGCTTGATCAAGTTTGGGGATATCATTATGCTGTCGGTTCTAATGTCGTCGATGTCTATGTGGGCTATCTTCGTAAAAAGCTAGGCACGAATTACATTCAAACGGTTCGCGGGATGGGTTATCGGTTATCTGGTAAAAATTGAAAGATTGACTGTTCAGCTGTGTGGGGCAATTGGGCGAATTGCTGCCACCCATCATTTTCTTGGTTAAGGTTTCCCCACTACAATGAGAAAGCATTTCTAGACACGGTTAGCACTTCTGTTGTCCAACTCATCTCTATTTTTTCTCATGGCTACAGTTTATTCAATTCATCCGGAAACGCCCCAAGAGCGAATTCTTGAAACCGTTGCGCAAGCGTTAAAGGATGGAGCAATTATGTTATATCCTACAGATACCGTGTACGCAATTGGCTGCGACCTGAATGTCAAGTCCGCAGTCGAAAAAGTCCGTTTTCTCAAACGGATGAGTAATGAAAAACCCCTTACTTTCTTGTGTTCCTCGTTATCCAATATTGCTGATTATGCCCACGTCAGTGATGATGCCTATCGCCTCATGAAACGCCTCATTCCGGGCACTTATACCTTTTTACTCCCGGCAACGAAGTTGGTGCCGAAACTGGTCATGAACCCGAAGCGAAAAACCAGTGGGATTCGCGTTCCCGATCAGGTTGTCTGTCAATCTCTTTTAAAGACGTTGGGTAATCCAATTATTTCCACTTCCGCTTATCTTCCCAATGATTCAGGAGATTTACCCACCCTGGGTTATGAAAAAGCTCGTTTATTCGATGCCATGGACAAACAGGTGGATATTATTCTCGATGATGGATCAGATGTGACAACTGAGGTCTCCACAATCATTGATCTCACTGGCGATCAACCAGAAATTATCCGCGAAGGTTTAGGGATAGAAGAAGCAGAAAGTTGGATGTACGGAATCTAAAGTGAACATAAGACAGGTGAAGTGAAGCAAGGAGCTATTCTCAGATGATTGCCTGTTTTTTCCTTACCCCGAACTCAGCTTACTGACCAACGGTCACCGGAGCTTTAGTGAGGACAGGCGCCTTCCGTGCCGACCCAACTGGAATCGAATTCCAGTTGGAAAGCGGCACCGCATCGTCGGGCGTTCCTTTGCGCGGGAAACCCGCGCAGGGTCCCTCCTCATTCCGCGGTTTAGGAAGGCGTAATCTTTGACTGAAATATGAGCCCAATACTTCTCGAATAAGCCTCCCTATTGATTGGTAAAGATGGGGACAAAGTTAAAGGGTAAGGGTAAGGGTTAAAATCACCTTTCCCCTTGCTCCTTTTCCCTACTTCCACCGATCAGTATCGCCTTTAAACGAGAAGTATTGAAATATGAGCCTTCTTTATACCAAGAAGGCTTTATTTTTCTTAATCAAGAATGAAGGGATCTTTCAGGAAAATTCGTAGAAACACGGTTTTATTATGTTTTGAAGTAGATGTATTATTTGACTTATAGACATTTATTTTGAGACTTAGCTCACAAAACTGTCACCTTCATTAATTTGAAGCAATCTTTCTCAGAGGAGTAATGTTAGCGAAATAGTGTTTTTTTTTCGCTAAGTCATTCACCCCTAGGAGTCAGCTTATTTGGTCACATAAATCACATTTTCAGCATGTCATCAAAAGAGGAGCAATATTACTGACAACTCAGTATGGGATTAAATGTCAAAGGATGAAATCAAGAGGGGATTAATGAATTATTGCACCTTAAAATTCACAAGCCGGTGCTAGGAAAAATAACCAACATTCATTGGACTAAACCCTTATGAATATCAATTATATCTTCAAAGAAATGTATCACCGTAGTCAACACTCTGACACGGGACTATTACAAATTAGGGAAGTTAATAGCACCGAAAAACCTTGGTCTCTTTACTTTAGCCTCGGGCGCTTGATTTGGGCAAGTGGTGGCAAACATGAACAACGACGTATTTATCGTCAGTTGAGTCATTGCTATCCACATAACTTGGTTGAGTTATTTCAGTTTACTCATAATCTTGAGATCGATTGGAAAGCAGAATCGGCTTATTATGACCTTTTATCTGACTTATTTAAAGTCGAAAATAAAATTAGTATTAATCAATTTATTTTAATTGCCAATCAAATCAAACTTGAAGTTCTCTTTGATCTATTGCAGGTTATTTATTTGGAATCTCAAGTCAAAACTGAACAAGAGAACAATAAACGACTACAGCATCAATGGTTTGAAAATGTTCGTCCCACTAAATATATTCCTGTTCCCCGGGAAGTGGCTAAATCAACTGAAGAATTGATCCAAACTGCTCAACAACAATGGGAGCAATGGCAAAAATCAGGATTGGGTTATTGTTTACCGAATCAAGCGCCAATTATAGAAGATGCAACTAGCATTCAGCAAGCGACTGCCGCAAAAACTTTTCAAACTCTCAAACGGCTCCTCACCGGAAAACGCACACTGCGTGATATCGCAATTGAAACCAAACGAGATATTGTTTCGATTACCAAAGTTTTTTGGGAATATTACCAACAAGGCTGGTTAACGTTTCAAGATGTTCCTGACTTAAATTTACCAGAAATTGTTTCTAAAAGGTCAGTAACCAATAGTTCTTCGGAAACCACGCAAAGGTTGTTAGTCGCTTGTGTTGATGATAGTCCCCAAGTTACTCAAACCTTAGAACAATTTATTCGGGACAATGGGTATGATTTTATTGGTATTAATGATCCCTTGCGAGCCAATGCCACCTTATTAAAAACCAAACCGGATTTGATTTTTCTGGACTTAATTATGCCGAATACGAATGGCTATGAAATTTGTACACAACTGCGACGAGTCTCCAGCTTGAAAGAAATTCCAATTATTATTTTGACCGGAAAAGATGGATTAATTGATCGGATGCGAGCCAAGATGGTTGGGGCTACTCACTATCTCAGCAAGCCGGTCCAACGCACGACGATTTTGGAAGTATTGCAAAAATACTTATCCCCTGCCCAGAGTCATGAACCAGATGCCAATTCAGGTTTTTCCTCTGGATAAACCTGACTTTAAATCAGTCCTGAATATCTCAATTGCAAACCCATTATAAGGTAACCCAATCATGAAAAAAGCACTCATTGTTGAAGATTCCCAAACTGACTTACAAATTATGTCCAGCTATCTTGGCGAAAATGGCTTTGACGTCGTGAAAGCCACCAACCATGATGAAGCGCTTTCCCAAGTTCAAAAACAGCCCTTTAATTTAATTGTCCTGGATGTGGTGCTGCCAGATCGCAGCGGCTTTGAACTCTGTCGTCAACTCAAAGAAGAAGAATCCACTCGTCAAACCCCAATTATTATTTGCTCAACCAAAAATAGCGACATGGATAAATTTTGGGGGATGAAACAGGGGGCCGATGCCTATCTGACCAAACCGGTCGATTCTGCCGAACTGGCTCGTACTCTCCAACAAGTTGTTAAGTAAGTTTATCCCTTAGAAAATCGTGCTTTCTTCCTCTTCTTCTCAGTTCAACCCTAGCCTATTGTTTCCAGTTGCTAATGCAGAACAGACAGCAACCGATCAATTCTTGCGTTTTTATCTTGTTCCAGAAACGACCGGTTTACTCCCCGTTTCTCAACTGAGTGAAGTGTTAACAGTCAATACCCGTCAGGTAATTCCCATCCCGAAACTGCCCCCTTGCGTGATGGGGGTTTACAACTGGCGCGGAGAAATTCTCTGGGTGGTTGACTTAGGAAATTTGATCGGGCTCACCCCTTTGGCAGAACAGTCTTTGGTTAGCCCCAGCTTACCGTTACTCATCCTCAGAGGCAAAGATCAAGCTGGAAATCGCCAAGCACTCGGTTTAATTGTCAATCGGGTTGAAAGTCTGATTCGGATTAATCCGGATCAAATTCAGTCTCCTCCGGAATCGACCTTTACTGCCGAACTCGCTCGCGTTTTACGGGGGTATTGGTTAACGCCAGAGGGAGAAATGTTGATGGTGCTATCAGGGGCTGCCATTTTTGCTCAAATGCCCCAACCTTCTTAAATTCTTTATATTTTTCTTACCACAGTATACCGTCATGACACAAACTTCTTCCAAAAAAGAACAACTGAATGGTAAAAACGGGAAAAGTCCTCAAACAGAGACTTCTAAAAAATCAGTGCCCGCGATCCCGCTTCAAGAAGAGTCAACTCAAGACCCAAGTCAAGGCAATCGTTCCTGGTGGCAAAAACTCGGACAGCGCTGGAACAATATTAGCTTCCGCAATAAACTGACCCTACTGGTTGTGGGTAGTGTGGCGGTTCCAGTAGTTGCCATTACTCAAGCTGCGATCTACCTTGAAGAACGACAATTACTGATAGATTTAAATCGAATTCTCAATCTCCAATTAAATTCCTTAGAAGGGGCAATTGACGATAATTTAGAGGAATTAGAAGAAGAAGCCGGGATTACGGTTACCTTCGCCAAAGTGACAGAAGCCGATCTCAATGACCCCAATGCGGCAGCGCAAGTATTGCAAAATACAACTGAAGAAGATTCTGATGAGAGTTTTTATATCATTACCAATCGACAGGGGGAAACGGTTGCTCAGCGCATTCAGCAGCTTGATCAGGATTTTTCGAGTTATCCCCTGCTTCCGAGTGATCTAGAAGAAGAGGCAGAAGAAGGGGAAGAAGAGGAAGAGGAAGCGGTAAAAAGCGTTTCTAAACCCCTTGGTATTCCTCTCAGTGATGTTCCCGCGGTGCAAAAAGTTCTACAAACCGGAGAAGGGGTTACCAGTGTTGAACTCCTAAAAAGCGATGTTTTACAACAGCTGGGACTGGCAGAACAAGCGGCAATTGGCTTGCGAGAGCAAGAAATAGAAAGTTTACCAGAACCGAAACAACCCTATCCGGAAGGCACTTATGATATTGAACAGGGGAAAAGCGGGATGGTGCTGATGAGCGTCCAGCCGGTGATTCGGAATAATCAGCTGGTAGGCACTGTGATTTATGGCACTTTAATTAACCGCAACTACGAAATTGTGGATGACATTCAAAGAGCAACTGGCACATCTACTGCAACCATTTTTGCTCAAGACTGGCGGGTCAGTACCAACGTTCCTTATACCGATGAAACCACCCGTGCCATTGGTACTCGCGTTTCTCGGGTTGTTGCCGACACCGTGCTCAATCGAGGAGAAACCTTCCTCGGGGAAGCCAACATTATCGGGATTGAGTATCTGACGGCTTATAGCCCTCTCTATAACCATGAAGGCGAAACGGTTGGGATTGCTTATATCGGAGACCCGAAAACCCAAATTAATGCAGTATTACGCCAAGCGGCACTGATTCAATATGGGATAGGTGCTTCAATCCTTCTCGTGGGAGCGGGCATAGCTCTCTTGATTTCTCGCAACCTTTCTACTCCGATTCTCCGATTGTCAAACTTTGCGCAAAAAGTGGGAAGTGGAAATTATGGGCTGCGGATGGAAGGTACTGAAAATCGCGAAGATGAGATTGGGCAACTCTCTCAAGATTTAAACCGCATGGTCTCCAACTTAGAAGTCACCCAAGCCGAACTCCGTCGGGACTCTGCAGAAACGGGTTTCTTGGCCCGAGTTGCCAGTACGCCGGTTACGAGTGAAGAAGCCTTCAAAGAACTCGCTGATCAATCCTTAGCCGAAGCGAGAGGGTTAATGCAGGTCGATCGTTTGGTGATCTATCGCTTCCAAGAAGATGGCAGCGGCTATATTGCCAACGAATCTGTTATTGAAGGGTTAAAACCGGCTAAAGAACGGGAAATTAAAGACCCCTGTATTCCCGAAGAAATTCGTCAAGCCTATTTAGAGGGGCGAGTGGTTCCCACCCGCGATGTCTTCAATGCCGGATTCCATCCGGATCACTTGCAATTAATGAAAGATTTACAAATTCGCGCTAACTTAGTGGTGCCGATTATTGTGCGGGAAAGTCTCTACGGGTTACTGATTGCTCACAACTGCCATACCCCCTATGAGTGGCAAGAGCGAGAAATCAAATTTATGCAGCGGTTAGCTTTAGAAATTGGGAGTTCGCAAGCTCGACTCAGTTTCTTAGAAGACCTGCAAAAAGCAGAAGAAGAACAACGGCAAGAGAAAGAAAAATTGCAACGCCGCGCCCTAGAATTACTGATGCAGGTCGATCCCATCAGTAAAGGGGATTTAACGATTAATGCCAGTGTAACCGACGATGAAATTGGTACGGTTGCGGACTCTTATAACTCGACGGTTGAAAACTTACGGAAAATTGTCGGACAGGTAAAAGAAGCCGCCCAAGCAGTGGGGGATACCACCACGAAAAACGAAACCGAAGTGCAAGCGCTTTCACAGGGGGCGTTAGAGCAATCGCGAGAAATTGAAGCTGCCCTCGATCGCATTGAAGCGATGACCCGCTCGATTAATGCGGTATCTGAAAGTGCCGCTGAAGCAGAAGGGGCGATTCAGAAATCGGCACAAACGGTAAAAGCCGGAGATGAAGCGATGAACCGGACTGTAGATGGGATTATGTCGATTCGGGAAACGGTGGCTGAAACGGCGAAAAAAGTAAAACGGTTAGGGGAATCCTCGCAGAAAATTTCTCAGGTGGTGAACCTGATTAGTAACTTTGCCGACCAGACGAACTTGTTAGCGTTAAACGCCTCCATTGAGGCTGCCCGTGCTGGTGAACAAGGACGAGGCTTCGCCGTGGTTGCGGATGAAGTCCGGGCGTTGGCACAACAGTCAGCAGATGCGACGGCGGAAATTTCTAACTTGGTTGACCAAATTCAAACGGAGACTAATGAAGTGGTCACGGCGATGGAACAAGGAACGGAACAGGTGGTTAGCGGGACGCAACTAGTAGAAGAAGCACGAGCGAACCTGAACCAGATCACGGGTGTATCCAACCAAATTAATGAATTGGTGGCAAAAATTGCCGAAGCGGCGAAAACTCAGTCTGTTGACTCGGAACAGGTGAACCAAACGATTAAAGATGTTGCCGCGATCGCGCAGCGAACCTCTGAAAGTGCCACGCAAGTATCCGACTCCTTTAAGGAACTGCTCCAAACGGCTCAAAACTTAGAACAGAACGTTGGACAGTTCAAAGTTGAATAAGACTGTCTCTCCCCCAATTCTGGGAAAAGAAACGGGGGAGAACACTTTAGAATCACTCATAACCCATTCCCAATTATTATGTCTCTTGATCCCCATATTCGTGACCAAGCCTATCATTTCTTTGTTGCTGAAGCCCCAGAACTCCTGCAAAGTATCGAATCGGGTCTTCTGAATCTCCGAGAAGAATACAGTACGGCCAAAGTGCATAGCATTATGCGGGCAGCGCACTCGATCAAAGGAGGAGCAGCGGGTGTCGGTTTAGACGGGATTAAATCCATTGCTCATCGCTTAGAAGACATTTTTAAAGCCCTTTACCACGCCGAAGACCAAATCACTCCCGACTTTGAACGCAAGCTGCTGCAAGCTTACGATTGTTTACACCAACCCCTCAGCGAACAAATTGCCACTGGCAATTACGATGCCGAACAAGCGGTTGCCGAAGCGGAAGCCATTCTCACCGAGATTGAAACTGACCTCGGAGATGCCATGACCCAAGGGGCAGATTTTATCCCCAGTTCAGAAGATTTAGGGGTTGATATGGCTTCCTCGATTTTTCAAGTGGATGTCGAAGAAGGATTGGAACGCTTGCAGACTGTGATTGCCAATCCTGAACAATATGAAGTTGCCGGAGAAGTCCGAGCGGAAGCCGAAGTCTTTGCTGGATTAGCTGAAATTACTGGTTTAAGCGGGTTTGGAGAAATTGCTCAGCGCGCGATTGAAGCCTTAGATGCTCATCCTCAACAAGGTCTAGAGATTGCTCGGATTGTGATTAAAGATGTAGAAGCCGGACGCAATGCCTTTTTGAACGGCGATCGCAAGCGCGGCGGCGAACCGTCCCCGGAATTATTAGCTTACACAACTCCAGAAGCAAGTGCTAGTCCTGATGACTGGTTGGCTGAAACCGAAGAAAGCGAGATTGCGGCTAGTGCTGATGACCTCTTTAGTGAAGAAGACATAGACAGCACAGAAGCGATTACCAGTGTTGATGACTTATTTGCTGCAACCGAAGAAAGCGAGATTGCAGCTAGTGCTGATGACCTCTTTAATGAAGAAGACACAGACAGCGCAGAAGCGATTACCAGTGTTGATGACTTATTTGCTGCAACCGAAGAAAGCGAGATCGCGGCTAGTGCTGATGACCTCTTTAGTGAAGAAGACATAGACAGCGCAGAAGCGATTACCAGTGTTGATGACTTATTTGCTGCAACCGAAGAAAGCGAGATCGCGGCTAGTGCTGATGACCTCTTTAGTGAAGAAGACACAGACAGCACAGAAGCAATTACCAGTGCTGATGAACAGAGCGAAACCGAAGCAGCACCAGAATCCTTAGCAGAAGCGGTGACTACCCTCCAGCAGAGCTTTGAGGAACTTCCGCTTGCTGACAATTTGCCAAGTTCTCCCAGCGAACAGCCAGGAGAGCAACCCACTCCGACTCGTGTTACCGCTGCTCCTGCTGCTGGATCCAAACCCTCTATACGAGTGGAAGTAGAGCGCTTACAAACCATGGATAACCAGTTAGGGGAACTGGTCATTCAACGGAATAGCCTTGCGGTACAAAACGAACAACTGCAACGAGGGTTAAGAGAATTACTCAACCGCTTTTCTCGCTTTAAAAACTTAGTCGGACGCCTCGAAGAGTTTTCTGACAAAGAAATCATCAGTCAAAGTAACCAGCGCCCAGCCGCCTTGCAGCCAACGACCGGAAACGAAAATGGCACTGCTTCTTTTAATTTAACTGAGCAACCGGAGTCGGTTCTTGATCTGGACTTCGATAGTCTCGAACTGGATCAATATGGCGCTTTAAATGCCGTCTTACAAGAACTCTTGGAAGAAACGGCGCAAATTGAAGAATCCGTAGGAGACGTTTCGCTCTTTACTCAACAGTCCGAGCAAACCTTGTTAGGACAGCGTAAAATGTTGGAACAATTGCGGGATGAATTAATTTGGGCGCGGATGTTGCCGTTAAGTAATATTCTGGACCGCTTTCCGCGTATCTTGCGTGACTTTTCTCATCAATACCATAAACCAACCCGTTTGCAGTTAGAAGGAACGGGAGTTAGAGTCGATAAAAGTGTCTTAGAAAAACTCTATGATCCCCTCACTCACTTAGTTCGCAATGCTTTCGATCATGGCATTGAAGCCTCAGAAACCCGACGGAAAGCTGGTAAACCGGAAGCAGGAGAAATTGCAATTCGTGCCTATTATCAAGGGAATCAAACTGTAATCGAAGTGTCCGATGATGGCAGTGGGATTAACTTAGAGCGCGTTAAAACGAAAGCCCTAGCTACCGGCTTGTTAAATGAAGAACAACTAGGCAGAGCCTCCTCAGAACGATTATATAACTTGCTGTTTGAATCCGGCTTTTCCACAGCTATGCAAGTGAGTGATTTATCGGGACGTGGCGTGGGATTAGATGTGGTTCGCGAGCAAATTCGGGAATTGAAAGGAACCATTAGCTTGCGTTCTGAACCCGGAAAGGGAACTACCTTTACCCTCAATCTGCCCACCACCCAGTCCATGGCAAAATTATTAATTGGTTTGGTGGAAACGACAATTTGGGCTTTACCCTCGGATAATATTGAACAGATTTTAGTTCCGAGCGAAGATCAGGTGAAGCAAACGGGAAGACAACGCTTTCTCAATTGGCATGACCAAGCTTTACCGATTTACCATCTCAGTGATTTATTAGAGTATAACTGTTCTGTTCCGGCGGCGTCTCCCGATTTAAAAGCCTTGGGCGCGATCGCGCGACCGCAAGAGCGTGCTTGTCCACTGCTGATTTTACGCCGAGGCGACCAATTTTTCCCCCTAGAACTGGATCGGGTGGTCACCGAACAAGAATTAGTGATTAAACCGTTTGGCAGTGCCGTTGCAACACCCGCTTATGTTTCGGGTTGTACTGTCCTGGGGGATGGGAATATTGTTCCAGTGTTAGATAGTTTTGCTCTCTTAGAAGACGTGCAACAAACCCCGAAATCTTCAGCCATTGGCACAACTGCGATGCCCGGGGTTGCCAACCAAATGCCAACAATTTTAATTGTTGATGACTCCGCGACCCAACGACAAACCCTTACCCTGACTTTCCAACGCGCCGGGTATCAAGTGTTACAAGCAGGGGACGGACGGGAAGCGATTTCTGTTTTACAACGCCAACCTGATACGAAGGCAGTGATTTGTGATATTGAAATGCCCAATCTCAATGGCTTTGAGTTTCTCCGTTATCGCCGTCAAGATGAAACCTTAAAACAGATTCCGGTGGTAATGTTAACCTCCCGCAGTAGCGATAAACATCGCAAATTATGTAAACACCTCGGTGCTGATAACTACTTCACAAAACCCTATCTTGAAAAAGAATTTATCTCTGCGATTGAAAGCTTATTATAACGATGAAAACTGTTGAAACGACAACGAATACTCTCCGTGTGGTAACTTTCCCAGTGGGTGAGTTAACCTTAGCCGTTCCCATTCAAGCGGTCTATCGGGTGCTATCGCAAATTCCGATTGCAGGCAGTGGGGAACGAGGCGTCGGCGTCGCCCATCTCGAAGATTACGAATTAACTGTCTTTGATCTCGAATATAAACTTTTTACGGAACCTCGCCAAAGCGGCTTCGTTCACGCGCCCATCGGCAGCCATTTGATTGTTGTGCAAAGCCAACAGGAAGCGCTGGGGTTACTCGTCAAAAAAGCCCCAACTTTAATGAATCTCCCGCGCGATCGCGTTCGGGTTTTACCGGCATCGTACCGCAAAACAGATACCCTTGGTTTTTGTTCCCATGTGGCGGTTTTACAAGAGGAGAAGGAAACGATGACTGTTTTTCTCTTGGATGTCGAACAGTTAATGCCCAATTAATTCATCGTCCTTTTTCCTTCAATGATGGGGGTGATTTCTGTTTTGAAACTTAACCACTGATTCAAGGCTTGAGAATTATTATCCGCTCCCTTTTCCAGTAAGATAACACCCTCTCTAAAATCAGTAATGCCATAGTCTCCCTGATTGGTCATCTCTTCAATCCGGTACGTCATTGCCCGTAACCGGACTAAATCATCATCAAAGGCGACTTGGTACCGACGCAATCGCCATAAATCGGCTAATACGTACTCCACTGATTCCACAGTTTCTTGATCATTGCGTAATTGCAATGCCGGAAAGCGGATAATTTCTCGTCGCCCGGATAAATGGGGAATAATATAAGTGGTTGTAGCCACACTCGCTTCTGGGGGAATTTTGTTCATCAAACGGTAAATATTCCCAGAGTGTTCCCATTGTTCCGGTAACGACACATAAACCCACGGATCAACCGAGTCAGGAATCAGAAAATAAAGGGTTCGATTGGGATTTGATGTGAGGGTTAAAAGAAGCGTCAAGCCAATACAAACCACCCAAAAGCGACGAAATTTACGGGAGAGGGGACGTGGGGTCAGGGTTTCTAGAGGCTGGTTAAACCGTAAAACGCCTTGTCCGCCCCACCATAAAATCGCCCCATAACACAGACCAGGGACCACTCCCATGGCATACCGGATCGTTATCGCCAGCACCGAAAAGCCTTTTCCCAAAAGGAGTTTTAACAGGGGAAATCCGGCAATCATCCAAGCCCCAGGTGCAACCGCCGGAATAAAAGCAAAGGGGAGAAGCTGTCCCAGTAGATACCGAATCGTGCGACCGACGGGGGTAACCAGTTCAATCACCAACAGCCACGGTTGCGTGATCATTGCCCAAATCACATCAAGGGTACTGGCTTCGTTGCCTTCCACATATTGTCCAAATCGCTCCAACATGAACCGTTTGGAAATATCTTCGGAAAAGAGGGGCATGATTAAATTTGTCAGAACCAGCAGATAGCCAAAGCTAACCGTACACACAATCACACCAAGGCGCGGAAAGCGTCGGCTGAGCACCATATAAACCCCAATCCCAAACAGGGTAATGCCACTATCTTCCCGAACCGCTAAAATAAAAACGCTCAACAGGGCAAACAGCCACCACCAGCGTTTCTCCATTGCGAAGAGGAGGCTAAAGACAAAAAGGGGAATTTGGCTAATGTCGTGGAAGTTGGCAAGGGTGGGCGCAAGAATTGCATTCGCGGCGTAAAAGCTGACGCTGATTAACGTCGCCACGGTGTTATCAACATACTCTCGGGCGAGAAAATAGAGGACAATGCCTGCACTTGTGACAAAGATAACCTGTAGAACTGACAGGGTTGCTGGATTGGGAAAAAGCGCGTAAATCGGTAGCCAGAGTAATAGGGCGGGGGTAAAGTGTTGTCCGAGACGATGATAGGCAACATAGGGCACTTCGTCGTTGTGGACCACATTCGTGGAGAGTTGAGAAGAGAGAGAACTTTGGAAGAAATTGCTGTGAATGCCATTCCAGAAGACTTGGTTAAAAATCCCTTGGTCATAGGACGAGTAAAACGTAAAGTGGCGATGCAGAATCAAAATTAGAGTGATAACAAAAAACGCGATCGCGCTCACAATAATTCCCTTCTTCTCCGTTGCCTGATTTAACGGAAACAGCATACCCCTCCTACCCAGACCTTTGTTGGTCTCTTTACAAACTTATTTTAGCCTTATTGATATTACCGCCAATTGAGGGAAATTTTCAGCGACTTTGCCCACTTGTGATCGATTTTAGGAAAATTTTAATCCGGAAGCTACAAAACCCCAAGTTCTTGCTTACAATGGAAATAGCGGAAAACATATTTCCGTTCACTCCTCACACCACACTCCGTCCGGACAGCGTTCGGGCGGCTTTCTCTTTTTCCCTCTGACTTTACCATGAGACTAATATTATTTAACAGCAAAGTCTAACTTTTGGCGGAAAAATTACTTCTAATTTTATCAATTTCGACAAAATTAAGGAAGACTTTGTTATTTTAGGAAGCCGAAAGACAAATTAAGTTAAATTATCTTTCTGTAAAGTCAGTTCAGCGCCGAAAGAGGCAGCGAAAACTGATAAAATAAAATTAAATCAGGGGATGAATTCCCAACCTGAGTTAAAAAAAGCTGATTGAAATAAGGATTTAGGGTATGGTAGCAACTGCAGAAGTCACCGATAGCAGCTTCCAACAGGAAGTTTTAGAAAGTGAACTTACGGTTCTTGTGGATTTTTGGGCACCTTGGTGTGGGCCTTGCCGTATGGTCGCGCCGGTTGTTGATGAAATCTCCGAACAATACGAAGGTCAAGTGAAGGTCGTAAAAGTCAACACTGACGAAAATCCTAATGTTGCAAGTCAATATGGTATTCGCAGCATTCCCACCCTAATGATCTTCAAGGATGGTCAGCGCGTGGATATGGTAGTTGGCGCTGTCCCGAAAACCACATTGGCGAATACTTTAGAAAAGTATCTATAGTTGCATTTCATTAGACCCAAATTATCAAAAAACTTACTTGAAAAAAGTTAATTGGGTTACTTATGACTTAACCAAAGTAAAAGTGTTTAGGGAGACGGATCTGAAACTATGTGACAGTGAAGTCTTCCCTATTTTCACCCAAACTGGTGTTCGGTTAGGTAGGCGCAAATCGACTAACGTCATCAGCTAAGCAGGTTTTTTTATGGATGTATCTCCGAAAAGTGAAAGCAGCCCCCATACGGTGGCAAATGAAATTAAGGATTTGATTGAGAGCCTTCCCGATACAGAAAAAGGAAGTTGGATTAAACAAGCGGTAAAAATTTTAATCCGCCTGGTGGGTGAAGACATTGCAACAACCGATTGGAAAATTATTTCCCGCACGCTACAAGATCTTGAAGCCGGGTTTATGACGTTTCAACCCTATCGCCATACCCGTAAAGTCACAGTTTTTGGTTCGGCGCGCATTGCCTCTGATACAGAAGAATATGCTCTAGCAAAAGAATTTTCAAAATGTCTGGCTCAACAGGGCTTTATGGTTATGACGGGTGCCGGGGGCGGGATTATGGCGGCTGGGAATGAAGGGGCAGGACGAGAAAACTCCTTCGGCTTAAATATCCAACTCCCCTTTGAACAGGGAGCCAATGAACATATCTATAATGATGAAAAACTGATCGGGTTTAAGTATTTCTTTACCCGAAAACTCTTTTTCTTACGGGAAAGTGACGCGATCGCGCTGTTTCCAGGAGGATATGGCACACAGGATGAAGCATTTGAATGTTTAACCCTGTGTCAAACGGGAAGACAACCGCCGATTCCTTTGGTTTTGATTGATAAACCCGGTGGCGACTATTGGAAAGCGTGGGATCGTTATATCCGACATCATTTGATTCACGATGGCTTAGTCAGTCCTGATGATAACTGTATCTATACCATTACTGATGATCTCGATGTCGCCTGTGAAGCAATTAATCATTTCTACCGCGTCTATCATTCCAGCAGTTATGTGGGCGACTTATTGGTGATGCGCTTAAATGGGGAACCTTCTGATGAACAAGTGGCGTTACTCAATGAAGAATTTAGTGACATTTTAGTGGGTGGGAAATTTGAGAAAAGCCCTCCGCTGAGGGAAGAAAACGGTGACGGGACTAATAATCTGCCTCGTCTGGTATTTCACTTTAACCAGCGGGACTTAGGGCGACTTTATAAGCTGATTCGGCGGATTAATGAGTTTCCCATTGCTGTTCCCTCCCGCGTGGAAACTCATCCTGAACAAAAATAATTTCAAGTTGAGACTTGACAAAGCCCAATTCCCTATGACAAGATTAAAAGGTGCTTGAGTTCCACGCGGGTGTAGCTCAGCGGTAGAGCGTCACCTTGCCAAGGTGAATGCCGTGGGTTCGAATCCCATCACCCGCTTTTAAGGTTTCTTTCCATACAAGCATTCCAGCCTTTGCTAGTCTCATATTTGATAATTTTGGACTAACACTTGGACTAAATTTGGACTATTTGAGTCTCAATGTGTCATGATGGCTGCTAAGAGGTTTTCTGTGCGGGATCGCGCGATCAATCGTAATCTTTGACGCGCTACAATCGTTTGGTTCCCAGTCATTGATATAGCACTTCCCCTATTACAGAACCCGCCTTATATCCCACGGCTAAAGCACGTGGGCTTTACGGCGACTTCTGTAATCAAAAGTAAAATAGACAAAAGGAACGGAGGTAGCTAATTGTGGCAAAATGAACTCACAAAAGTCTCAAAATGGTTTGATTGAGGCAATTGTTGTCCCACGCGATACGACATGACGCATTTGCGGATCAGCTGCAATTTGCCAAGATACAATGAGATCATCAGAAATTGGCATTGTCTCAGCCACAGAACCGGAAATCAAACGAGTCCATAAAACGACACTATCTGAGGTCGGATCCCCAGAAGTCACCCCTAATGAAAAACAACCACAGTATAGTGAGCGGGAATCGTCTTGAGCAAACAGCCGTGGCTAATCAACTTTCCCAGCCGAACGAATTTTACGCACTCTTAATGGAGTAGATTGCCAATTTTCCGCCAACCACTTCTCAGAAGCAACTGAAATGCAGTCGGAAAAAATTACGAAACCTGATGTCAAGCAACTTTCCAAAATCCCTCACTTTGTCGGTTTCTGATACTGGAGATAGCAAGGATTTTGAATGATTTGATCTGTAATGATTATGGCTTAACTCTGAAATTAATCAGAATGGTTTCCGCAACCAAGAAAATGCATGCTTCTTGTCGATTCCAAAAGCCAGCTTTTTCCGCTCCCTCCTGGTAAATGACATAAAAAGGTTTTCCGGAACGATAGCGAGTGCGAACCCGAAAGCCTGCTTGATAAATCCTCTTAATCAGTCGTTTTGAAGTTTTGGGAGGATTTTGCTTCCTCCTTTTTTCCGTTGACATTGTTTAACCGTAATTAACATTAATTGATGTCTATTGTCATAGCATGAGACTCTTCAAACAGGTCAAAAAACAAGATTAGGCAATCACTGAAATTCTAGTTTATTTTTGCCGGATGGGTTCATATAATTGTTTCGATCCCAAAACTAAGGTGAAGCTGAGTTAACTTCTACCCATGTTTATCCGTATTAAAAGCTAACCTTTCGGGAAATTTCTTGATTAAATGCAATAGCTAAAGCATGGTAGGTATCTCTTTTGTCAGTCATTGCAACCCAAGCGCTGGTATCAACAAATAGTTTCGGCAAAGACATTTTATTCTGGTTGTTGATAGAGATAGCGCTCGTGATTAATAGAAGGATTTTTCAAGTTTCCAGTTGTTGATTCTTCTCCTAAAGATAAAAAGACATCCCAAGCATCTGTTTGTTCTTCTTGGGTTGTGCGATCGCTGAATGCTGGCGTTTCAATAATAGTATTAAGTTCACTGATGAGCATTTGCTGTTCTTCTTTCGATAAAGACGGCACCACTTGCACAATAGAATTAATTAATCGGGTATTCATGATTATCCCTATTTCAGGTGTTTCAGCAGCTTCTAGAATAACGCGGAAAACTTCCTGAATGTTGAAATTGAAAGATTAGAGTTGAGAAGTCTCGATCGCGCAGATACAAAACTTGTTAGGAAGAATTGCCTATCGTGCAGGGATGACGTTTCCCCAGTTAGTTCCGCTTTTTGAGAGAGGTTTCTCTGTCAAGTAATTGTTACATTACTTAATATTATGGGGCTTACACTTTTCCAACCCAATTCACTCAGTATCTATTGAAGCAGTGAGACATTATGGCGTATCAACTTGTTTCCTCGGTTATGGGAACTTTTCTTGCCTTGTTCCCAATTGCCAATCCTTTGGGGGTCGTTCCCATTTTTTATAGTTTGGCTGGTCCACTTAGTCCTCCTAAAAGAAGTCGTCAAGCCAGACAAGTTGCGCTCAATGCCGTGGTTATCCTTGTCATCTTTTTCCTCGCCGGTCAGTTAATTCTAGATTTTTTTGGCATCTCTCTGGGTGTGTTGCAAATGGCAGGCGGATTACTGGTCGGACAAACGGGTTGGCAGATGATGTTTCATTCATCCATTCCCTCTGCACCGAATCAGGAGGAAACCCTTCAGACCAGAGACATTTCTCTGATTCCAATGGCAATTCCGATTGTTAGCGGTCCCGGTGCAATTGGCATGACCATTGCTTTGGCAGCACAGAATGAAAGCGGGTGGGATTATTTAGGCAGCTTGATTGGCATTGGATTATTGGGAGCTATTTTGTATTTATGTTTGGCTTTGGGAGAACCCGTGGTTAAAATGCTAGGCAAAAGTGGATTGACTGCGTTTAATCAAGTGTTGGGTTTTTTCATTCTCGCGATCGCGCTTCAGCTAGTGACTGATGGCATCTTTGCCTTATTCGGATCACTTGGATAAAACTGCTAAGATTCATGAAGAATGAAGGAATAGCTCAATTCACCCAACTGCCCCGGAATGACATCACAAACTTGGAACGCGCAACAATAATATCAATCATGCCTCTTTCGTGCCGGAACTGGCTCATCCTGTACTGGAATTGCTCAAGCCAAAAAGTGGTGAAACGATTCTAGATTTAGGCTGTGGAGATGGGGCTTTAACTCTCAAAATCAAGGTCGAAAAATTACGATAAAGCCAGAAAGAAAGTAGAAAAACTCCACAATCACATTGCCTTCAAGCGAAAGGATTTCCAGTACAAGCTTGCTCACAAAATCTGTGATCTGGGAGACTCCATATTCGTGGAGGATTTGGACTTCCGCATAAGTGCAAAAGGAATGTTCGGAAAGCAAATGCTTGACGGTGGGTTTGGACAGTTCCGATCCATTTTGGAGTGGGTCTGTTGGCAAAGAGGGAAATTCTTTGCAAAAGTAGACTCTAGAGGAACAAGCAAACAGTGCCCTAAATGTGAAAAAGAGTGGAGTAACGACCTTTCAATTCGCTGGCATGAATGCGAATGCGGCTACACCAACAATCGTGATGTAGCCGCAGCCGAAGTAATCAGAAATAGAGGTCTGACCCAAGCGCGGGAAACCCGCGCTTGGGAAAGCAGACCTGAAGGAATCAGTAAGTACGCAGGGACGACTGCGGAAAGGAAACAGCCTGCTGACAAGTCCGCGTCGCCTGGGGGTTCCCCAGGCGTTTCTGCCGGACGCAGCGTCCTGCCGGGTCAATTGATAGGTAAGTGCTACGCAGGAAAGCCCATTCGTGAGGATGGGAAGCCCGCGCTGTACCGATAGGTCAGCGCCGGGAGATGTCACT
>JAAANX010000186.1 GCA_009909085.1 Cyanobacteria bacterium GSL.Bin1
GAGCCTAGCAACCCTAAACAACTTTCGTTGTTTGAGTGGATAGGAGGTCAGGTAACTGATTTCCCAGAATCCCCCACTAAGCTGACGCTATAGTGGGGGAGTATGTCAATCAGAAACTCGACTATCTGGTGAGTTTGAATGTGGATGCCCTTTGGATCTCGCCTTTTTTTCCCTCACCGATGAAAGACTTTGGCTATGATATTTCAGATTACTGTGCCGTTGATCCCATTTTTGGCACGCTAGAAGACTTTCAAACCTTACTTGACAAAGCCCACTACCACAGTTTAAAAGTTCTGATTGACCAAGTTTGGAATCACACCTCCGACCAACATCCTTGGTTTACAGAAAGTCGTTCCAGTCGCGATAACCCAAAAGCAGACTGGTATGTTTGGGCTGATCCCAAGCCTGATGACAGTCCCCCCAACAACTGGTTAGCCACATTTGGCGGCAGTGCTTGGACGTGGGACCAACAACGGCAACAGTATTATCTGCACAACTTTTTAGCCTCACAACCAGACTTGAATTGGTATAACCCCGAAGTCATCCAAGCCATTTTAGAGGTCGCTCGCTTTTGGCTAGAACTAGGCGTAGATGGTTTTCGCTTAGATGTAGTGAACTTTTTTACCCATGATCGTCTCTTGCGGGATAATCCCCTTCGGGAGCAAGAACGGCCGGCTGGTGCCGATCCGAACGATCCTTATTTTGATTACATCAATCGTTATAACATCTGTCAACCGGAAACTTTGAAGATTCTGGAAAAAATTCGCGCTTTAATGGACGAATATCCCGGAACAACCACCCTAGCAGAGGTGAGTTCAGCTGAAGATACGATTCTTACCTCTAGTGAATACGTGAGAGGGAAGCAGCGTCTGCACATGGCATACAATTCTTCGCTGATGAGTGATGAACTCCTGACCGATCATCGTTTACGAGCAATCATTACCCAAGTGCAAGAACAAGTAGGAGAGGGAGTCATTTGTTGGACTGGGGGAACCCATGATTTTCCCCGTCTCAAGTCCCGCTGGCGTAATTTCTTGATTGATGATGTTTTTACCCAGGAAGCCTTTGATCATTTATTTGTTGCCCTTCTTATTTCATTACAAGGCAGTTGTTGTTTATATCAAGGAGAGGAACTTGGCTTAACCCAAGCCGATGTTCCCTATGGAAAATTACAAGATCCCTTTGGGATTGCTGGCTATCCTCATATTAAAGGACGGGATGGTTCTCGCACGCCGCTGCCTTGGAAAAAAAATACGCCTCATGCTGGCTTTACCGACGCTGATGAACCTTGGCTACCCATTCCAGACGACCATTTCGATCGCGCAGTGGATCAACAAGATCATAATCCTCATTCCCTGCTCAATAAATATCGCCGTTTATTACAGTGGCGAAAACAACAACCTGCTCTTTTAGAAGGGAAGATGGTGTTATTAGAAACCCCAGAACCCATCTTAGGCATCAAGCGGGAGTCTCAAGAACAAACGTTAGTCATTTTGTTTAATTTAAGTCCAAAACCGGTGCATTTTAATCTCTCTGGGTTTGGCGATTGTGTCAATGCCAATGCCCTTGATTTTCCAGTACGGGAGTATGAAACCCTGATCGAACTCTCTCCCTATGGCGTCTTTTTTGGCAATTGTTTCTAGAATTTGCTTTAGGCTTTGGTCACTCCCGAATCATTAAACACTTCTGAAAAGGAAAAATTGGGAGCTGCTAAAACAAATGCTGTGGAAGGTAATCCCGCTACTTTTTGCTGAAGTTCCTCGTAGTAACGCACAAAGTTTTCATCAGGAGTTGCCATCCCTAAGAAAATTAAGTCAGCATTGCGAGAGGTTTGTCGTAAAATCCGCTCGAAGGAACGACCATCAGCAACAATGACTTGCGGGGTAGCACTCATTCGCAATTCCGTTATGAGTTGGTTCAAATTATTTCGTGCCGGTGGCACAGCCGTTTGATGATTCACGACTAATTTGATATAGATTTTGGCTTCTCGCCAACGCATATCGTTGCGCAGTAAATAGGCTAACAGTAACATCAACCCCCCATTGGCTTGCATACTTCCCCCCCACCAGATATCAATGCGGCGGCGTCTACCAAAATTACGGTCGTGATTTTCTCGGAAAATCACTAAATTGCGCTTAGATTTGTGGATTTGCGCAATCATCTGACAGTAATTCGTGCGATGTTCAACGGATTCACTATCACCTAATAAAACTGTGTTGGGAATAACCGGTCCCAAACCATAAGTTTCGACTAAATGCTGTGCGCCAGTAAAGATATCATGAGCAGTGATTACACGAACAAGGGCTTGCATTCCCTTTTTTTCTAAATAGTTGCGAATCCGTCGTTCCATTGGTCCTTGTTGGAGAGAGGCGCGAGAGCTATTTTTAAGGACTGTGGAAACGGTGACTAAACCTCGTTTGTGGGTCAGCGCATCAGCCAATTCAATCAGCGACCAGCGTTTAGTTGGGGCACCGGATAAAACAAGAATATGGGGGCGCCAGTTTTTCGGATCTTCTTCGCGGTAGGTTTGATCCAGTTGGTAAATGCCAATGCGGAGTAATGCCATCCACAAGCCGCGACGCACATCGCCCCAAGTGACTTCCAGTTCCCGGCGTTGTAGCCAAAAATAGATGCTGAGACTAATGATAGCAGCCACCACCGTCGCGATCGCGTTGATTAAAAACATGACCACTAGACAGCCAATGGCTCCCAGCAGAGACCAAATCCAATGCACTCGAAATTGGGGTCGAAAAGAGGGACTCTGTAAAAACGCTTCAATGGCTGCCGAAACGTTTAAAACCAGGTAAGTGGTGAGAAAAAACATCGTTAGCACGGGTGCAATTAAATTTAAATCGCCAATGCAAACCGTTGCAATGACCACTGCCAATGTCACAGCAGTTCCCACTCTGGGTTCATCATGGGCTTTACTCCCTTTGCCTAAAAACCGTAGCCAACGCGGTAAGACGTGATCTCTGGCCAGGGCTTGTAAAATTCTTGGTGCCCCCAAAATACTGCCTAAGGCACTGCTGAGGGTTGCCCCCCATACTCCTAACAGAATCGCAGGACCCCACAAAGACATCTCTTTCATAATCAGCGGTTCAGCTAAAAGGGTTCGTGCATCCGCTCGCATTGCCATGATAATGGGCAGCACCAGATAAATGACATATCCGGTTCCCACGGCAGCTAAGGTGCCAATGGGAATCGCTTTGGTCGGGTTTTTTAAATCTCCCGACATATTCACCCCTGCCATAATGCCGGTCACCGCCGGGAAGAACACCGCAAACACCTGCCAGAAGGGTTCTGAGAGTCGATCTGATGCCCCCCAAAGCTCAATTTCGGTGGGTTCTAAGGGTTGACCGAAAAAGAAAGAGAGGAGAGACAGCGCGATCGCGCCCATGATAATGTACTGGACTTTAATGGCAGCATCTGCTGAGACTAATGCCACCACTGCCACCAGTACTGTTACCACTAATGCCACATACAGTTGATTGAACTGGGGAAATACATCCACGACACTTTCCGCAAACCCCAACGTATACAGGGCAACGGATAAAGCTTGGGCAAAATAAAGGGGAATCCCTACTGCACCGCCACTTTCAATGCCCAGGGAACGACTAATCATGTAATAAGCACCACCCCCCCGAACCACTCGATCCGTCGCGATCGCGGAAATGGATAAAGCCGTAAGAAATGTAATTGAGGTGGAAAGGGTGACAATAATTAAAGTTCCTAATAAGCCGACATTGCCAACGACCCAACCAAAGCGGAGGTACATAATGACCCCTAAAATCGTAAGAATGGAAGGCGTATAAACGCCACCAAATGTCCCCAGTTTTTGACTACTGGGAGGAGAAGTTAGGGCATCAGGTTGATCTTTATCAGGCGTCGGGAGTTTGACCATACAAAGTTTTCGATCAACGCAATCTTGGCCAGCGCGATCATTATTCTTAAGAAATTAACTCTTGTCTGATTTTAAGATATGGAGCAAATCCTTAGGTATTGAAATAATTAAGCCCTACTGTAACTCAAGGGCAAGAAGAGCACTACAGCATAATTACATGCACAAGGCGTAAAAGATTAAAGTGAAAAAGGAAACGTTAATACTGAGTTTTTAGCTTCCATATTCTTGACCCTACGGGAACGCAATGGGTCTGATAGAATAGATGAAATGCTGTTAATGCCTGACCAAATCAGGATTACACCCCATTAAGTAAAGACTCAAACTTGTAGGAAAAAGGAACGAGGAAAAGCTGTGACAGTAAGAGTGCGCATTGCACCAAGTCCCACTGGTAATTTACACCTTGGTACCGCCCGCACGGCGGTCTTTAACTGGCTATTTGCCCGTCATGAAGGGGGAACCTTTATTATTCGGATTGAAGACACTGACCAAGCGCGATCGCGCCCGGAATTTACGCAAAATATTAAAGATGGGCTAGCTTGGTTAGGACTACACTGGGATGAAGGTCCCTATTTTCAATCGGAACGGCTCGACCTCTACAAGCAAGCCGTTCAAACTCTCCTTGACAAAGGCTACGCCTATCGTTGCTACACCACAGAAGAAGAACTCAACGAACTCCGAGAAGCGCAAAAAGCGCGCAATCAAGCCCCCCGTTACGATAACCGTCACCGTAACCTGACCCCGGAACAAGAAAAAGCTTTTGAAGCAGAAGGGAGAAAACCGGTGATTCGCTTCAAAATTGACGATCCTCGCGAAATTACGTGGACTGACCACATTCGAGGATTGCTAACTTGGAAAGGAAGCGATCTCGGCGGTGATATGGTCATAGCCCGCGCCAGTAGTCGCGAAGATTTAGGACAACCCCTGTATAACTTGGCGGTAGTGGTTGATGACATAGATATGAACATTAGTCATGTCATTCGTGGCGAAGACCATATTGCCAATACCGCTAAGCAAATTTTACTCTACGAAGCCTTGGGCGGAACAGTTCCACAATTTGCCCATACCCCGCTAATTCTCAACGAAAGGGGACAAAAACTCTCAAAACGAGATAATGTCACTGCCATTTCCGATTTCTATAAAATGGGCTTTGTTCCCGAAGCCATGGCCAATTATATGACCCTTCTCGGTTGGACACCTCCTGATTCCACAACCGAACTGTTCACCTTAGAAGAAGCCGCTAAAACTTTTACGCTTGATCGCGTCAGTAAAGCCGCTGCCAAATTTGACTGGTCAAAACTGGACTGGATTAACAGCCAGTATATCCATACAATGGAACCGAGTCGGCTGCTAGAAATGTTAGTTCCCTTCTGGGAAGAAGCGGGATATCAGGTTGACCTAGAAAATAATCGTCCCTGGTTAGAACAAGTCACTGCATTGATTGGTCCTAGTTTAACCCGTCTCACTGATGCGGTTGAACAAACCCAAGTCTTCTTCCAAGACAAGGTTGAACTCAACGCAGATGCCCAAGCGCAAATGCAACAAGATGGTGCGAAAGCAGTGATTACAAGCATTTGCGAGGGCATGAAACCGCACGAGCAACTGACCGAAGAAGACGCCAAACAACTCGTTAAACAAGTGACTAAAGAACACGGCGTCAAAAAAGGATTAGTGATGAAGTCTCTCCGCGCTGCTTTAACCGGAGAGGTGAAAGGACATGATTTGATGGAGTCTTGGTTATTACTCAACCAAAAAGGACTCGATCAACCTCGTTTAGAAGCTGCCTTAAGTCAGGTGTAATTGTTAGATGAAAGGAAGAGAGACGTTGAGGAGTCGGGGTTTAATGACCCTCTCGCCTCATCTCCTTGTTTCGTAATCAACTCTAGAAAAACAATGGTACAACTGCAGATGAATCAAATGACAGTCTCTCCTGGCGGGAAAGTTGTACTGACAGATATTAACTGGATCACTTTAGAAGCAATTTTAAAGGAATGGGGAGAAAAAAGGTCTTCTCGCATTGCTTACAACCGAGGGATTTTAGAAATTGTGACTCCCTTACCGGAACACGAAATTAATAAAAATTACATTACTAATTTTGTAGAAATTCTGTTAGAAGAACTCGATATTGAATTTTGTCCTCTCGGTTCAACAACCTTCAAAAATGAAGGAATGCAGCAAGGCATTGAACCGGATAATTGCTTTTATATTCAGCAGGAAGCAGCAATTCGAGGTAAAAAACGAATCGATTTAAACCTAGATCCACCTCCCGATTTAGCATTAGAAATTGAGGTAACATCGCGAAGTTATCCTGAAATTTATGCTGCTTTAGGGGTGCCAGAATTATGGCAGTTCAAACAAGATCAGTTATCCATTTGCCTTTTACAAGAAGGAACTTATCAAAGCTCTGTTAAGAGTCGGATTTTTCCGCAATTTGATTTAATTAATGCGATTCCCAAATTTCTGAGTCAGTGTAAAACCCAAGGGCGGAATCGAACCATGAAAGCGTTTCGCCATTGGGTTAGAGAACAAATGTAAAGTTTCTCTTCCTAGAGGATGATTCTTGCTAACACTGCTTTAATCGGGCTTCTGAACACGATATATTAACACTCGTTAAGTACTAGCATCTTGAAGGAGAAATAATCATGAGTGTCGCTGTTCAACAAACGGTTCCTGATGTTGTTTTCCGGACACGAGTCCGTGATGAATCAGTTGGCGGAGATAACCCTTTCCGTTGGCAAAATCAAACTACCCAGGATATTTTTGGGGGGAGAAGAGTGGTTGTCTTTGCTCTTCCTGGGGCGTTTACCCCGACTTGTTCCTCGACTCACTTACCTCGCTACGAAGAGCTGTATGATGAAATTCGCGCTCAAGGTATTGACGAAGTGATTTGTCTCTCTGTAAATGACGCCTTCGTTATGTTCCAATGGTCAAAACAGCAGGGAGTACAAAAGGTATTTATGTTACCTGATGGCAATGGAGATTTTACGCGTAAAATGGGAATGCTGGTCGATAAAGACAATCTTGGTTTTGGCATGCGTTCCTGGCGCTATTCCATGGTTGTTGATGACGGTAAAATTGAAAAGATTTTCATTGAGCCAGACTTCCAAGACAATTGCCCCACTGATCCCTTTGAAGTATCTGATGCCGACACAATGTTAGCTTACCTCAAAGGGGTTAAAAGCTAAGTTAACCAATTTTGTTCGCGTCCTTTGTCAGTAATGAGGGCGCGAATTAATTCGAGTTAGTGTATAGCTCTGACTGAGAGACTGTCAAGACTTTTGCACTCAGCAAAAAGTTGGCTACGGAAAAGAAAGCAGCACTCACCGTACCCCCACAAGCGACGATCGCGCAAACTTTAGAAATCTGATTGCGTGAGGATTTGCCCTGGTGAGAAGCACAACAGATTTTGGATCAATATGCCCTAAGTCATCCTTGGGAAATCCAAGAAACGATTGAGTTGCGCGATCGAGTTGCCGTCATTGGGCATTTAACTTTGTTTGGTAGCGATGGGATTTTGTATGTATTTTATTTGAGTTTGGGGCAAAAAAAGCGCGTTGCGATCACGGATGTCATGATTATTCGTCCTCGCCTGCTGTTACTGGATGAACCCGCTGCCTATCTCGACCCCAAACCAATGGCAAGTTGACGACAAATGCTCGATCGCGTCCAAAGTACTGGCACTACCATCGTCAGACTACTATCAAACAGTAATATGGATAAGCCTGTTAAAATGAGCACTCCCCGATAATGACTTTAATCGGTGATTATTGTCTCATTATTTATCTTGATATTGAAAGCATTTCAGAAAATTCCTAGCCTGTCGTAATTCCTTGATCACGTAGGAGTTTTGAATCCTTTGGCTAACAATTAAGAAGGATTTGCCATCACGAAAATTGACAATTGCTGTTTTAGAAGTTTATACTGAATCATAAGTGTTTCAAATTGCATAATCTCACGTAAAATAATTACGCAAGAAGTCTTTGAAAGGGATCAATTCCAAGTGTGAATTACTTCGATTCTGAATACTCCTCTAATGTGGAGCAAAATGCTTTTCTCCAGACCACTTCTAGCGACGAGTCACTTCATGGTTTAGCAAAGATAGGAGAGAGCCTCCTTAACAATCAAAATTGCGATGGGATTCATCTATTGCGATTGTACCAAGAAATTTTGCTGCATGGAGAAGTCGCGTTTGATCACACTAAAGAGCAAGCCGAATTAGTCAAATTAGGTCTGGTTGCTCAGTATAAGAATAAATTAAAAATTGCCAGCCAAAGTGAGCCAGTCCTCTTAAATGCCTCTTGGATTGATAGCGAACTCACCCGTTTAGATCCTTACAGCAAAATCAGACTGAAATTGCTGAAATTAGATGAAAAGGCAAGTTTACCCTACAGGGCACTGACAGAGTTACTTTCATGGACAGGGAATCAACCCTTTCTTGTGCAAAAGCTGAGCCAAATCCTTCAGAAATCTCAAGTATTCATTCCAGCCGGACAAGAACCGGAACAGATTCAAGCGTTGGTACAAACTCATCTAATTAAAAATTGGGAAACTCAGGCAGCTAGTGCTCACCTCAAGGAAATCCGCAATGGCTTGCTCAATAACCAGCGGTGTGACCCTTTTGATCTATTGAAACGATATCAGCAAATCTTACAACAGGTCAAACTGGCTGCGGAGGATTCTTGGGAAGAAACTGAGTTAATTAATTTAGGATTAGTCACAAAACAAGAAGGCCAGTTAAAGATTGCTAACCGGATTTACCAAACCGTCTTTAATGCCTCATGGGTAGAGGAAGAGTTATTTAAAATCAGGCATTCCTACCAGTCGGTAACGCCTCCTGTGGTTGAAGAACCACCGATTTCATCGATAGCAGCTGCCGGAGGAGACCAGAACACGAACCAGCGAGGCAGGAAAAAAGGGAAATGGATAATCCTTGCAGTGGTTTTGCTCGGTACAAGTGTGCTCAGTTTTCGATTGATCTCTCAAAGCCGCAATCCCCAAATCTTTCGCGAAGCCAATGAGTTGTATATTCAAGGAAATTATGAAGAAGCCGTTACCAAATACAATGAGGTCTTAAAGACTAATGCTAACTACTATCAAGCATGGACCAATCGAGGATATGCTTTTGCTGGTCTTAGGGAATACGAGAAAATGCTTGAATCATGTACTTCGGCAACTGTAATTGAAGACCAAGCAGTTTATGCCTGGAATTGCCAAGGAGAAGCTTTCTATAATTTGAAACAATATGACAACGCGATCGCTGCTTTTAACCAAGCGATTGCCCTCGAAACTAACAATCCGCTTTTCCAGATTAATAAAGCTGATGCTCTGCTGGCTAACCAAGAAAATGATCAAGCCCTAGCAGTGATTGAGAAAGCGATTCGTCTTTTGAAATCAACTCAAGATATCAGAGAACAAGAAAAAATTCACAAGCTATCTGTCGCTTTTACTCATCAAGGTAAAGCCTTCTGGCAAAAGCAAGAATATGAAAAGGCGCTACAAGCTTATGATCAAGCATTAACCTATACTCCAGATCACTTCACTGCTCAGCGCGATCGCGCAATCGTACTACAAAAACTCAAGCGTTCTGAGGAAGCACTTGCCAACTTCCAGCAAATGCTAAAAAATCAACAACTCTCGGCTGCCCAAAAAGCTGAAATTTGGTTCTATCAAGGTTTAAGCCTCATTAACCTTTCCCAACACCAAGAGGCAATCGCTGCTTTTGATGAGGCACTCAAGCTTAAACCAGACTATCAAGCAGCAGCAGAGGCTAAACAGAGGATTGTCAGCAATCCCCATTAGATCACCCAAAATTGCCTGACCAGGAATGAATAACCCTATTGTTGAGTGATTATTTGAACGATAGCACTACGTTTTCCGGTGCGAAATCCATCCATCATTCCAGGGGAGTTGGCTCCCTCCTATTGCCAATCTCCGACTAAAACGTAAGGTGCCCAGTAATAAGGATGAGGAGGAAGCGACTTCAGTTCCTCAAAAGGAGGATTAGCCTTAAAAGACTCGATCAACTCTAGTTGAGCGGTTCTGAAAGCATCTAATTTTGACTTTCCCTGTTTTAAATGTTGGTAAAATTGTCCCATGACCTGGGCAGCAGAATCATCTTCTACGGGCCAGAGAGTGGCCAATGTACTGCGAGCCCCAGAACGGACTGCCATTCCCGCTAGCCCCAAAACAGCTCTTTCATCACCTGTAGCAGTTTCACAGGCACTCAAAACGAGCAAATCCAACTCGCTTGTTGCTCCTGCTTTGAGTAATTGGCTCAACTCCTCAAGCCCGATCTTGTTGCCATCCCCAGTCAGGATAAAATTCTTTTCGGGATTGGAACTGAATAGACCATGAGTCGCTAGGTGAACCACAGGGAAATTGCCTTGCAGTTCAGTTTTAATTGTTGCTGGCGTAAACTCTTCATTGAGAAACTTTTCTGAGGCTGGGAACGCTTCCTGAATCTCTGCTAATTCTTGGGGAACATTTTCTAAAGCCGGAAAAATTTTGTCATCCACCTGCAGTTCCTGGCTAACTCCAGCTGCAAGAACTTTAATCTGTTCCTGTTTTAATTGCTGAGGATCGATCAGTTGCAGGCTGGGAACAAGACTAATCCCATATTCTTCGATCAGATATTTTTCGCCATCATAGAGTGCTGCCATAGGAATTCTCTGCAATTTGCCATTCAGCACAAAGACTAAGTGTTTAATTTCCTGGGCTTCTAGTTCTGCTTGGAAAGGTTGGATGAACCAACCATAAATTTTTGACAAGAGAGGGAGCGTCTTCTCCAAATTTTCTTTTAACTCTTGAGGATTCGGGTTAGAGGTAGAAAGAATATTACGAGCAGAGTTGTTAGCTGTGAGATTATCTAAAGCATCATAAAGCTGATCGAGCGTCTGGTTAACTTCTGTTTCGCCGATGGGAATTGCTGCTTGGTGTAGGGGTTGTCCGGGCAGAGAAATGATTAGTTCCAAGCGATCCGATAAAACAAAAGGATAAATAACAGCAGATTGGGGGTCAATATCATCTACTTCTACTGCCACATCAGCTTCTTGAGAACAGGGATCTTGAAAGAAATTATCCAATTCTGCCAGCTGTAGAGATTCCATCACCCTTCTTGCCAAAGCTAAACGACTTTTAGGCATCTTTGTTGCAGATTTTTCAGTAGCAGTATTGGGATTGGACAAAACTAGAGCATTGAGTTCTTCCTCATTGATGTCTAACTTTAAAAGTAAATCTGCCAGTTCAAGGTAAACCGGTTTAACCTCCTGCAAAAAGTCAAATTGAACAACACTAGCATTCGCATTTAAATCATTCCGGAGAGATTGGAGTGTATTGAAGGCAGCGGCATAAGCCGCGATCGCGGCTTTGGGATCTCCTTTTTGTTTGAGTAATTCACCCAACTGGGATTGCCAGAGATAAGTCATCTCTCGCGCATCGCCGTTAACGTTCTGTTCTTGAGCTAACATTAGCGCTTGCCGCGTCAAGTTAGTCGCCTGATTCAATTGACCTTGCTTGTTATACAGCTGAGCGAGATAACCCAAAGCATAACTTTCCGATTGCTGATCTTTTAATGTTTTTGCTTGTTGTCGTGCCATTTTCAACAAACGTTCAACTTTGTTGTCGGTTTTTTCAAGTTCCATAAGGCTATGGGCAAAGTTGATGCGGGCAAAGGTCGCCCCATGACTTGGGGGAAGGTTGGTCAAGTTAGACTCAATTTGAGCGGATAAAGCGGTTTGATCTTGACTGAGGTCCAACTCCAAAGCCGATAAAAACTCTTCTGCTCGCTTAATTAACTGAGCTTCCCCTTGTCGAGACCAAGAAGCAATGCGCTGATTGGTCTGAGTGATCCACCATTGTTCTACATCGAGCAATAACTGAAAATGATTCAGTTGAGCTTGCATGGGCGGTAGGGGAGGGGAAGACCCCAGGGTTGCCGCTTGCCGATAATTATCAAAAGCGGGCTGGTAAATTTCTAAAGCAGTGTCTAAAGATTTTTGATCGATGATTGCTGTAATTTCTTCATAGTCCCAGCGATCGCGCATTCGGTTCCCTAAGTCTTGTTTCGTATTGCCCAAACTCAGCCAAGTGGCACTGGCTTCGGGGGAGCCTTCTGCCACAGCAAGACTCAACTCTAAAGCGGACTGAGATTGCTCTAAAAGTCCCTGTCGTCGGAGGACATCGCCTAGACTCCGTAAGCCAATGGCATGAAACGGAGCGAGAGCATCTTGTTGCGAGGACTGTGTTTCTATTAGTTGATTAATATTTTCTGGAGAGCAATCGGAATGATCAGCCCCTAACGCTTCCAGTAAAGTTTGACAGGCTTTCGGAACCAATCCTAAATCTTGCAGCGCTTGCGCTTTATTAATCAGGCTTTTTGTCCTCCCCTCCTTTTCACCCGCTTGCTCATAAGTATCAGCAGCTTGCTGCCAGCGCTCAGCCGCCTGGTCAAATTGTCCCGCTTGGTAGTAACGTTGACCTTCTTGTACCAGTTCCAGAGCAATCTCGGTTTGGGTTGCTTGTTGTGACCAGACAGGAAGACACCAACTAGACAATAATCCCAATCCGAATAAGAGGATAAAAGTGAATATACTTTGATATGTCCGATTCATCATCAATCATTCCCAATAAAAATCAGTAACAATAATTTAGAAAGGCGTATATTCGATTTGGAAATATAAGCCATTTTGTTGTAGGGTATTGCTGTCAGAATTTGGGTCGTCCCCATCGAGCAGAGGAATCCCCCAGTCTAAACGAGCATTCAGTGTTTCTTGCATTTGCCACAGCAAACCCACTCCCACCCCAGCTAGGGTGCTCGGATCGAGTTGATCGCTATCAACATTCCAACCCGTGCCAAAGTCAATAAAGGGTGCGATTTGTAAGGTTCCTTGTACCTCTGGAACCCGCAGAATTGGCAGTCGCGCTTCTGCTGAGAGAAAAAAAGCATTATCGCTGAGAATCCGATCTTGACGGTAGCCTCTTACTGTTGGCGAACCGCCGAGACTAAACTGCTCAAGATTCAGCAAGGAAGCACTTGACAATTGCAATTCGGAACGAACTAATAAGGTTGGATTCACGACATCATTGTCGCTTCTTTCACTCAAAAGGCGTAAATAGAGGAGTTGTCCACGCCACAGAAAAAATTCGCCATCTGGCTCCTCGTTGTTAACCGTTGCATTAAAGGCATCGATCCCTAGCCCAAACTCGGAGCGAGCTCTAATCACCTGTTGAGGGCTGCGCTGAAGCCATTCTTGAGCAAAATTCAGCTTGGAAATACGAACTTCTCCTTGCTCATCGGCTCCTGGAGATAGCGGAAAATCTATCCCAAGCAGGGAACTATCGCTTTCCTTTCTCACGATTCCCAAGCTTAAAGCCAGTTCTTGACTATACTCTGGAGTTGCTCTTGCCAGAACGGGCTGGCGAAAGTTTAACTCGTACTGGCGATAATCGACTTCCAAATCTAAGTCGTCAAAAGGATCTTCAATAATCTGGTTATTTGAGACCTGATAGCCGAAGCGAAGACTTCCGTTACGAGGATTGACAGGTAAGGTGTAACTGCCTTCAAACTGATTGCTGCCATCAGTATTGGCATAGTTCAAATCCAGTTTATCTCCCAGTCCCAGCAAATTCGCATCTGAGAGCTTGATGCCACGTTCAAAGCTACCAATGCTTGAATTACGGTTATTATTAAGATCCAGACTGGCACTGAATGTTTTCGCACCAACCACTTGCACTGACAAACTATTCGTACCCGGTTGTGTGCCAGCGCTCAGTTCTGCACTCAAGTTTTCGATTAGGGGGTTGAATTGCAATAATTGCAATGCCTCTTGCAAACGATTGATGTTGAGCGGTTGAGAACTAGCAATCGCAATTCGATCGCGCACATAATCTGATTTAAGTTGCCCCTCGAGAATGGTCACATCAATCTCTTCTAAGCGTCCTTCAACCACCTGAATCGTAATTTCACCGGATTGAATCGCTTGACTCGGGATATAAGCACCGGAGGTGATGTATCCTTTTTCGAGATAAAGCTCGGTAACTTGATTCGCCGCTTGCAGGAGTTGAGAAAAGGTAATGGGCTTGCCCAAAAACTCAGCCGTTGCCTCGTTGAGCTCCTCCTCGCTAAACACAGTGCTCCCGACAAAATTGAACCGATCGACAACAATTTGTCCTGGAATATCGACTGATTCTTCTACAGTTGGCGGAGCACTTGGATCTAACTTAAAAGGGGCTTGCTCCGAGGGCAGAGGTTCAGGCTCTGGTTGTTGCGGTGAAGTCGATTGTGCTATTCCAGGCAAAGGAGTAACCAAGATCAAGCAAAAAACGTGATAGAACAGGATGATTGTTGATTTTTGTCTAATTACCATGACATTCAGGAGTCTTTAAGCCAGAACTGTAGGGAGCAGCGGAAGGAGCTTGAGCAGCCAGGATTAAGACCCCCTCTGAATCAACATACCAACCTTGTGCTGGAGTTGGTAACTGTGCAAAATTTTCTTCCTCTGCCGATATCTCGGACACTGATAAACGGTCTGGGCTGGTAGAGGAAGCGTCAAAATCGACGAGATTTTCACTGCTGAGGGGGTCAGTGGGGCGGGGAGGCAATCCCCCGCGTCCCGTAATAATAAACTCGCTCTGTTCTTGTCCATCAGTGGTTGAACAAGCTAGAGCCACGACTTCTTCTGATTCAGCTACCTCTTCGGGCAGATCAATGACGTCCAGCTCTGTATTCGGCTGTAGCCTATCTATCGTGACAAGACCCTCGACTCCCAGTTCTGAGCTAGCAGTAATCTCACAATTGGGACAAACAAAAAGGGCTTGGGTTTCGATATTAATGTTCCCCCCCCTGCCCTGGAAGGCATTGGCAGAAATCGTGCTATTTTCAAGCAGGACAACAAAGTCAACTGGACTGGTGCCAGCAAGCGTAATATTGCCTCCATTCCCGGTGCCCCCTGCGGTAGCAGAGATCTGGCTATTCTGGCGCATCAGCAAGGAATTCGTTTCAAGATTAATATTGCCGCCTTCTCCTGAGGTACCGGCTGCGGAGATAGTTCCTTGGTTATCCAGGAAGATTGAATCAGCGATCACTTGCACATTGCCCGCCGTCCCAGAACCTAAACTTTGTACATCGATCCGTGCTCCATCGCGGACAATTAAATTTTGGGTCCTTACATTAATATCTCCCGCATTACCCGTTGCTTCTAATTCCCGTATATTTTCCCGTCCCGATGCCGCTAACAAACCTCCTAAGGTTAAATCTCCAATGGTCGTCCCAATCAGTTCAATGGATTCAGACGCATTAATCGTTAAAGTTCCGCCCTCTCCTGAACCTGACGCAGCCGTTGAGAGATCGGCTCCTTCCTTAACAACCAAGCGCTCAGTGTTGATCGTCAAGTCTCCTGAAGCAGACTCGCTAAAACTGGTTGTCCCTAAACCGCTGGGAAATCTTGTATCAAAACCGCTGGGAAATCTGGGATCAGTTTGTACGCCTGCAATTTCTACAGACTCACTGGCATTAACAATGATATTGCCCCCTGGACCTCCTGAAGGAATCACCCCTGTTGGCAAGGAAGCTCCCGTATTCGTTACAATAACTGCATCTCGTATACTTAGCCGTCCTGTGTCAATCCTGACATTGCCTCCTTCTCCAGAACCCAGAGTTGTGTTCGCATAAATACCTGTGAGCAATAACTCTCCTGGGGGAGAATTTTTTAATTCAACCGACTCCAACGCACTGACTTCCACATCCCCGCCGGGGCCATCCCCAAAGCTTGCATTAATAATTATTGCTCCATCTTGCACAACCAACTGGCCCGTATCAACCTCGATTTTACCAGCTGGTCCCGTACTTGCGGGGGCTGTTCCTACTTGCACCGCAGAGCCACTGAGTTCCACTGATTCAGAAGCCTCGATGAGAATATTGCCCCCTTGCCCATCAGTAAAAGTTGGGCTAAAAATGGCTGCGCCATCATTCATCAGTAGGGAAGGGGTTTCAAGGCTGAGATGACCTGAAGGACCGCTACGAGCAGTCCCCAGAAAAATGCCAGTCCCTCGCTGACTAGCCTCAAGGGTGCCGGATAGAACCCCGGCTTGAAACGTTTCTGTCAGCACCTCAAATCCTGTGCCAGTGATTTCTACCGCCTCCGTCGCCTGGATAACAACATCTGCACCTTGCCCTTCCCCAAAGGTCGTAGCCGAGATAAACGCACCCTCATCAATCTGTAATTTACCCGTTTCAATCCGCAAGATTCCGCTGTCTCCGCCAGCAAAATTATCACTGGAGATCTGGCTAAAACCGCTCATTTCTAGGGAATCTTGAACTTGTAAATCAATGGTTCCCCCTTGGCCGCCGTTGGTGGCTGCACTGATTCCCCCTTGATTGTCTAAAGAAATAGAATTGGCATTGACCTGAAGGATTCCCGCATCCCCTAAGCCATCATTTCTGACGGTCACTTGTGCTCCTTGATCGATTGTTAATTGGGGAGTATTAATCGTCACATTACCAGAAGTTCCACTAGGCAAGGCAGGTAATTGGAAAGCTTCTTGTAAGCTGGCATCCACTTGGTTGGCAGCTGAGGAAATTAAACTGGGATTAATCGATTCGGGAACGGTCCCTTTCACTTCCACAAACTCAGAAGCGTTAATGGTCAGGCTACCACTCTCGCCAGTGGCGAGAGCAGAGGCATCGACTCGCCCGCCATCGAGAATCGTGAGTTGTGACGTATCCACCGTTAAGTTGCCTGCTTGACCGCTACTAAAGCTAGTCACAGCCAAACCGCTAGGAATGAGCCGGTTGGGTTCCACGCCAACGATATCAATGGATTCAGTAGCGGTGACATCCAGATTGCCGCCACTACCCGCGCCCAAACTGGAAGCGGCAATAATTCCGCCTCCCGTCGCTGTTAAACGCTGGGTTGACACACTTGTATTGCCGGAATCTCCGGTGCCCAAAGTGGCTGAGGCAATGGAGCTCACTGCTCGTGGTGTGAGGGGACTCGCGCCTAGCATTTGTATCGATTCCGACGCCGTGACATCAATATCACCTCCTGAGCCTAGACCAAAGGTGGTCGCGACAATGCTTGCTCCGCCATCCACAACTAACTGCCCGGTAATAATGTCAATATCTCCCCCTTGACCCGCACTCAGGGGATCAGTTTGATTATTCACGCTCGTGCGAAATGTCCCGTCCGCATTCGTCCCGCTCACGGTGATTGAGTCTGACGCATTTAAAGTAATGTTTCCGGCAGTGGTAAAGCCTTGATTTTGAATCAATACCAGTGACCCCTCTGCAATGGAGAGGTTTTTTCCCTGCAGCTGAATCGCTCCTGCTGTGGATCCAATACTAGCACTACTGGCATCGACTAAAGCGCGCGATCGCAGCTGTAGATTGCCAAAGGCAGAGACACTGTCATAATTAAATGACCACCCTTTTGGCAACGACTCAAGGTTAACCAACCCTTCGGCAACACTTCCCAGCTCAATCCTTCCGCCTTCTGCAGTGAACATTCCGCCCTCTGCAGTGAGCACTCCGCCTTCAAGGTTAATGCCATTACCCACTAGCGCTAAGGTATTGCCAGCATTCACAGACAGACCCCTGGGATTATTCTCTCTAATAATTGGGGCAAAGACCGGATCGGCTACTGTGAAATTATGCCCCTGCCCTTCCACGCGAATCGCCCCTCCATCTGGTCCCATTTGCAAGCCGACCGGGACGGCAATTGTTAGTAAAGGATTTTGCGGGTTGGTGGCACTAAATTCTGTGCCATCGCTAAATTTAACGCTATTTGCTGTACTGCCTAAAAAAGAACCGCCAATATCGAGTTGAGCATTGGGACCAAAAGAAATCCCCTCGGGATTGATTAGAATTAAGTTTGCTCCACCGTTTGCTTGAATCAAACCATCAATACTGGAAATAGACCCCCCTGTTACTCGGCTGATGATGTTAGTAATGTTGCCTCCGTTTTTAAAGAAGGCTGTGTTGCCGGTCGGGAGAGAAAACTCTTGGAAACTATGAAAAAGATTGCCCCCGGCTTGGCTTCCTTCTGTGATCTCAAAAACATTACCGGACTGGGTCACTTCAGTAGAAACAGTACCATCAGCTCTGATTTGCGCTTGGGCAGCGTTAATAGTAGCTAAGCTGCTCAGATAAACAACACCAGCGATTAAAACTGGGCGGGCAAACGGTTTCATCTATAAATCTCCTCATGCAATCTGTCAATGAGCGACCCAAAACTCTAACTATTAAAGATTGACGACCGCCCCTTCCATAAAATATCAGAAATTTTGAAGCCAAAGATATATTAACTCTATTTAAGTTTATACTTAGTTAACTATTTATGTGTTATCATAACTTTTGCTGCTGCTGACAGCCTGCTGGCAGTTCCTTCATCAAGATTCTTAACTCTGATTGAGATGAAAGGAGAGATGAAATTAAAGAGAGGGGCAAACTTATGAACACAAAGCAAGTCGGCAAAATTTTCTTGGGAGTGACGCCATTTTTGGCATTAGGAGCGCTAGGAATCTTGGCAAAACCGAGTACAGCGAATACCATCAATATCACCTGTGAGGTGAACGATAGCGTTCCAACTGTCATGGCTACTTTGCCAGAACAAAATTCGTCAGAAAATATACCAGTCTTGAACTTTGTCCCTAAATATTTTTCCCCTTCAGAAGCGCTCAAGAACTGTCAGGAGACAGCAAGTCGCTTACAGTCTCTGTATGAAGAAGGTAATGCCCATTACTTGACAGGCGATCAGTTTAATGGCCAACCGGCTGTATGCACCGTTGGACGGAGAGGAATTGGTTGCGACCACTATAGTGCTCATGTCTTATTTCCCCTCAACAAGGGAGAGAGCTCTGGGCAAGCCTTATATGAAATGCTGGGTAGCGATTTTAAGCAATCTTCCCCTCTTGATTCAAGAACGCTCGGTCGAATTTATACTGATATTCAACCTTCTTCCTCTTGGTGGAATCAGTTATTCTAGTAAACTCACGATAATTCCTTCATTGAATTGATCGCTGTGGTGTAATCTGAGATAGTTGTTGTTCAAGTTAAGTCATCAACGATCTTTGCCATCTTGTCTGAATTAATTTCACAGTCATGTTTCAGGGAACGGTGGTTCAGTAAAGGTTTCCGTTTACACTGATAATAGAGCTTTAATTGAGCTAGAGCATGGGGTCTTAACCAAAAGAGAATCCCTACTGAACTCAGTGCTTTGCTTTGAACGACAACCGTGAGTCCATTACCGTCTGCTTCCTATTCTCGTCTTTATCTGCAACTGCAAGGGGTCGTCCAAGGGGTCGGCTTCCGTCCTTTTGTCTATCGTCTTGCGACAGAGTTAGCCCTTTGCGGTTGGGTCAACAATACGGTGAGTGGGGTGTTCATTGAAGTGGAAGGCAACGGTGAGACGCTTAAAACCTTCCAAGAACGACTTTTAACCGACAAACCCTCCATTGCGCGCGTGGATGAGGTGAAGGCAACATGGCTGGATCCAATTGGGTACCAAGAATTTGAAATTCGAGCGTCTCCCAGCACTGAGCGTGATCCGAAATCAGCAGGGGTGTTACCAGATTTAGCCACTTGTTCGGATTGTCTGGCAGAAATTTTTGATCCCAATCATCGTCGCTATCGCTATCCCTTTACGAACTGTACCCACTGCGGTCCCCGTTATACGATTATCCAGGGGTTACCTTATGATCGCGCTACGACCACGATGCGACACTTCCAGATGTGTCCCGCCTGTCAAGCAGAATATGAAAATCCGCGCGATCGCCGCTTTCATGCCCAACCCAATGCTTGTCCCAATTGTGGTCCCCAGTTAACGTTTTGGGGACAAGAAAAAGTCGAGGGGGATGAAGCTTTAATTGCCACAGCAGAGGCATTACGACAAGGAAAGATTGTCGCGGTTAAAGGATTGGGTGGATTTCACCTGATGGTGGATGCCAGGAATGAGTCAGCGGTGTCTCAACTGCGACAACGGAAACAGCGTCCGACGAAACCCTTGGCAGTAATGTATCCCTCTCTGGAAAGCGTGAAAGACGATTGTCAGGTTTCAGACACCGAAGCTGAGATTTTACAATCTCCAGCAGCACCGATTGTCCTCCTCACCCAAAAACCAACCACTAGGTCGATTGTGCCTTCTGTTGCCCCGAATAATCCGAATTTAGGGGTGATGCTTCCTTATACGCCCCTCCATCACCTCTTACTAACAGAATTGCAGTTTCCGGTTGTGGCAACCAGTGGCAATCTTGCGAACGAACCGATTTGTACGGAGGAAACAGAAGCCAGAGAACGCTTAAAGGGCATTGCCGACTGCTTTTTAGTTCACAATCGCCCGATCGCGCGTCCAGTTGATGATTCTGTCGTTCGCATCATTTTAGATCAGCTAACTCTCTTACGACGGGCGCGGGGATATGCCCCCTTTTCTACTCGTTTAGCACTCCCCCATCGACAACCTTCATCCCCGATTCTGGCAGTGGGCGGACATCTCAAAAATACCATTGCCCTGTATCAAAACCAACAAGTGGTTCTCTCCCAACATATTGGGGATTTAGAGACAGCGCGATCGCGCCAAGCCTTCTCCGAAACTATGCAGAGTCTCGCGGATCTCTATGACTTTCAACCCAGCCAGATTACTTGTGATCGTCACCCAGATTATTACTCTAGTCAATATGCCCAACAACTCGCGACCGAGAAAGACCTTCCCCTAATGCCAGTACAGCATCATCTCGCCCATATTCTTGCTGGCATGGCCGAACATCGCCTTACACCGCCGGTTTTGGGGATTGCTTGGGATGGTACCGGATATGGCTTAGATCGCTCAATTTGGGGGGGAGAATTTATTTTAGTCACGCCAGAAACTTGGCAACGGGTTGCCCACTGGCGGACATTTCGTTTACCCGGTGGCGAAAAAGCGATTAAGGAACCGCGCCGATCAGCATTAGGACTACTGTATGAAATATATGGGGAAGCAGCGGTTACAGGATTTGATTTTAGCCCGCAAGAGTTAACAATCCTACGCTCAATGTTGAAGCAAGGGTTGAATACACCCCGAACCTCAAGTGTGGGGCGACTCTTTGACGCGATCGCGGCACTTGTCGGGTTATCGCCAACGGTTAGTTTTGAGGGAGAAGCGGCGATGGCGCTGGAATTTGCAATCAATGGCAACCTGACCGAACAAACTTATCCATTTCAGTTGATCCCCGGTCGTGGGAAGCAACCAGATTGTCTAGACTGGGAACCCCTAGTCCGTGCCATTTTGAAGGATGTTCAAGCCAAGCGCCCCCTCAGTCTCATTGCTGCCCAGTTTCATAATACTCTGATTGCTGCCATTAGCGCGATCGCGCATCGGATTAATACCCCCACCATTGTTTTGACCGGGGGCTGTTTTCAAAATCAATATTTACTGGAAAAGGCAGTGCAAACCACACGAGTCGAAAACCTGCAACCTTACTGGTGTCAAACCCTGCCTCCAAACGATGGCGGAATCGCTTTCGGACAAGTTGTTGCTACTTTGTTAAAACTCTCTAACAAATTTTAGGCAGCGATTTAAGATCAATTTAGAGGCTAGTGATTCCTCGTTCGATCAAATTTAATGTTGTGACTTATTTCCTAAAGTAAAGAAAATGTACTTTCTCTTTAAAAAAGTATAACCCAAGCCTTAATTACTGCAAGTAATTAGCAAGTAAAATTAAAACCATCTCTTGGCAACTTTATCATTGATTAATGAGTCAGACATGACGAATTAAATTGAACCGTAAACCTCTATACAAAAAAGGTAATTATGTGCCTAGCTATACCAGGAAAAATAATGAGTATAACCGGGGATGATCCCCTCTTAAAAGCTGCAAAAGTGAGCTTTAGCGGTGTCGCAAAAGAAGTCAGTCTGGCTTATGTCCCAGAGGCTGCAGTCGGCGATTATGTCGTCGTTCATGTGGGATTTGCCCTCAGCGTGATCGATGCAGAAGCTGCACAAAAAACCCTGGAAGATTTACAAGAATTAGAAGCAATTCTTTAAAAAGGGTTAAATCATTCCTCAAAATCAAATCTTCTATTAGAAAATAGGAGGTAGAAAAGTTGTTTCAGCGATGCAAATAAATACTGAGTCCTAAAAAACAACTTGCAAAATAAAAAAAACAAGGGTCGTGAGCTTGAAAGTCTAATCAATCACTAAAAGTCGTAACTTATTCCAGCAAGAAAGTGTTTTCGTTGTTTTAAGATAACTTCCTGAAAAATGACTTCAATCCTTGCCGAGGAAGGAGCAGATTTTAAGTTTTATTAAGAAAAAAGTGGTTGTGACAAAAACTTTCCAGCAGCGACGGTAACAGTCAAAAAAACGAGAGGAGGTTTTGTCATAATGACTGCTCAAAAAACAGCAATGTTGGATGGAAACGAAGCCATTGCACGGGTGGCTTATCGCCTCAATGAGGTAATTGCCATCTATCCCATTACTCCCGCCTCTCCAATGGGAGAATGGCCGGATGCCTGGGCATCGCAAGGACAGCCCAATTTATGGGGAACCGTGCCGTCGGTTGTGGAAATGCAAAGTGAAGGCGGGGCTGCCGGGGCAGTTCACGGATCATTGCAAACAGGGGCACTGACCACCACCTTTACCGCCTCCCAAGGCTTATTATTAATGATCCCCAATTTATATAAAATTGCTGGAGAGTTAAGTCGAGCAGTGATTCATGTAGCAGCGCGATCAGTGGCTGCGCAAGCCCTCTCGATTTTTGGAGAACACAGTGATGTCATGGCAGCACGGGGAACCGGGTTTGCTTTCTTATCCTCTGCGTCTGTACAAGAAGCCCATGATTTAGCCCTGATTGCCCAAGCCGCAACCCTAAAAACACGAATCCCCTTTCTTCACTTCTGCGATGGGTTTCGCACTTCTCACGAAATTCAAAAAATAGAACTCCTCGAAAATGAAGATTTAGAGGCGTTCGTGGATAAAGCAGATATCTTTGATCATCGCCAACTCGCCCTCTCCCCTGATCACCCAGTTTTGCGGGGAACCGCCCAAAATCCCGATGTCTTTTTCCAAGCGCGAGAGAGTGTGAATTCCTTTTATAACGATTGTCCGGCTGTTGTGCAAGCGATGATGGACAAGTTTGGAGAACGAACGGGACGACAGTATCAACTGTATGAATATCATGGCGCCCCCGATGCTGAGCGCGTGGTCGTTTTAATGGGATCCGGGTGTGAAACCGCCCATGAAGCAGTGGATTATTTGACCGCCCAAGGGGAAAAAGTTGGGGTCTTAAAAGTGCGGTTGTATCGTCCGTGGGATGTGAATCGCTTTGTGGAAGCCCTGCCTGAAACCACCCGCGCGATCGCGGTATTAGACCGTACCAAAGAACCCGGTAGCAGTGGTGAACCCCTCTATTTAGATGTGGTCACCGCAGTGCAAGAAGCCTGGACCGGGACCCTACCCAAAGTCGTCGGCGGACGCTATGGCTTATCCTCAAAAGAGTTTACGCCCGCGATGGTGAAAGGGGTACTGGATAATCTCAGTCAAGACAAACCGAAAAATCACTTTACCATTGGTATTAACGATGACCTCACCCATACCTCCTTAACGTATGATCCAGAATTCTCCACAGAACCGGAAACAGTCTCCCGTGCAGTATTCTATGGCTTAGGATCGGATGGAACCGTGGGGGCGAATAAGAACTCGATCAAAATTATTGGTAGCGAAACCGAAAATTACGCCCAAGGGTACTTTGTCTATGATTCTAAGAAATCGGGCGCCGTTACCGTCTCTCACTTACGCTTCGGTCCCGATCCGATTCGTTCCACCTATTTAATCGATCAAGCGAACTTTGTCGGGTGTCATCAGTGGTCCTTCTTAGAAAAACTGGATGTACTGGAAGTGGCAGCCCAAGGGGCAACCTTCTTATTGAACAGTCCTTATCCGCCCGATCAGGTGTGGGATCATTTGCCTTTGGAAGTGCAAGAAGAAATTGTTCGCAAAGGCTTAGAAGTTTACGCCATTGATGCGAACCGAGTTGCCCGCGAAAGCGGCATGGGCGGACGGATTAATACCGTCATGCAAACGTGTTTCTTTGCCCTGTCTGGGGTGTTACCCCGAGACGAAGGGATTGCCCAAATCAAACGCGCGATCGAGAAGACTTATGGGAAGAAAGGAACTGAGATTGTGCAGATGAATCTCTCGGCGGTGGATAATACGCTCGATAACCTGTACCGCATTGATGTCCAGACCGTTAACAGTCCCACTCATCGTCAACCGCCTGTCCCAGAAACAGCACCCCCCTTCGTACAGGATGTGTTAGGAAAAATGATCGCCCGCCAAGGGGATGAACTTCCGGTGAGTGCTTTACCCTGCGATGGCACCTATCCCACTGGAACCGCCAAATGGGAAAAACGAGGGGTCGCTCAAGAAATCCCGGTTTGGGACCCGGATGTTTGTGTCCAATGTGGCAAGTGCATCATGGTTTGTCCCCATGCGGTAATTCGGGGGAAAGTCTATGACGAAGGCGAGTTAGGGAATGCACCCAGTGAGTTTAAGTTTACTGACATTAAAGACAAAGCCTTCCAAGGACAGAAATTTACGATTCAAGTGTCGCCAGAAGATTGCACCGGTTGCGCCGTTTGTGTGGATGTTTGTCCGGCAAAAGATAAAACCCAGCCCTCACGGAAAGCCATTAATATGGCAGAACGGTTGCCAATACGGGATCAGGAACAGGAAAATTGGGACTTCTTCTTGAATTTGCCGAATCCTGACCGCAAACAGTTAAATGTGGAACGGATGCGCCAACAGCAATGGCAAGAACCCCTCTTTGAATTCTCGGGTGCTTGTGCCGGTTGTGGAGAAACGCCTTATGTGAAATTGGCGAGTCAACTGTTCGGGGATCGGATGGTGGTTGCCAATGCCACAGGTTGTTCTTCCATCTACGGCGGAAACTTACCGACGACCCCTTGGACACAAAACGCAGACGGGCGAGGTCCCGCCTGGTCCAATAGTCTGTTTGAAGATAATGCGGAATTTGGTTTTGGTTTCCGGATCTCCATTGATAAACAAGCCGATTTTGCCAAAGAACTCCTGAAAAAACTAGCTGCGGAGATCGGGGAAAACCTGGTTGAGGGGATTCTGAACCAAGAACAACGCTCAGAAGCCGATATTTGGGAACAACGGGAACGGGTTGACCAATTGAAAGAAAAACTGGCAAATCTCGATTCCCCAGAGGCAAAACAACTGTTAAACCTGGCTGATTATCTGGTGAAAAAATCTGTCTGGATTGTTGGCGGTGACGGTTGGGCGTATGATATTGGCTTTGGCGGATTAGATCATGTCCTTGCCAGTGGTCGCGATGTGAATATTCTTGTTTTGGATACAGAAGTGTATTCCAATACGGGTGGACAAGCCTCGAAAGCAACGCCTCGCGCTGCTGTTGCCAAATTTGCTGCCGGTGGGAAGCCCACATCGAAGAAAGATTTGGGCGCGATCGCGATGACCTATGGCAATGTCTATGTCGGCAGCGTCGCGATGGGCGCACGGGATGAACACACCCTAAAAGTCTTTTTAGAAGCGGAAGCCTATCCCGGTCCTTCGTTAATTCTGGCGTACTCCCACTGCATTGCTCATGGCATCAATATGAAAACCGCCATGAGTCATCAAAAAGACTTGGTGGACAGTGGTCGCTGGTTACTGTATCGCTATCACCCAGAACTGAAAGCACAGGGACAAAATCCGTTGCACATGGATTCGCGAACCCCGAAAAAACCGGTGAGCCAGTCCATGTATAAAGAAAATCGCTTCCAAATGCTGACGAAAACTAATCCCGAAGCAGCGAAACAGTTACTGCAAGAAGCCCAAGAAGATGCCGAAGCCCGTTGGCAACGGTATCAGCAGCTTGCTTCTCAAGGTAGCAGTGAGCAGTAATCTAACTCAGTTAAAGGGGTAGAACTTTCACCCTGATCGGTGAAGTTCGGAAGAGAGAGTGAGGGGGAGACAAGCAGAATCTTTGATTTCCTCTTCCCTATCCCCCAATCCCCTTTTCCAAATGATGAATGACCAATGACGAATAACTAACGAACCATGGATCTAACAACTAATTATCTCGGACTTGAGCTGCGATCGCCGCTGATTTCTGCGGCGGCAGCCCCCTTATCAGAAGATCTCGACAACATTAAACGCCTTGCTGATGCCGGGGCGGGTGCCATTGTCCTTCATTCTCTCTTTGAAGAACAATTGATGCGAGAGAAATTTGAATTGCATCATCACCTGGAATACGGAACCGAAAGTTTTGCCGAAGCATTAACCTATTTCCCCGAACCCGATGAATTTCATGTGGGACCGGAACTCTATCTTGAACATATTGCCAGCGCCAAAGCAGCGACCGGGTTACCGATTATTGCCAGTCTCAATGGCTATTCTCGCGGCGGCTGGGTTGAATATGCCCGACGGATGGAGGAAGCGGGGGCGAGCGCGATCGAGCTGAATGTTTACTTTGTTCCCACCGACTTTAACTTTTCTGCCAGTGACACAGAACAAATCTATCTGGATATTCTCCAAGATGTCAAAGCAGAGGTCAATATTCCCATTGCGATGAAACTCAGCCCGTTCTTTACCAACATGGCTTATATGGCAAAACGTTGCGCCGAAAGTGGAGCCAATGGTTTAGTATTATTCAATCGCTTTTTGCAACCTGAAATCAGCCCCGAAGAATTAGAAGTGCAACCGCAAGTGCATCTTAGCCATTCGGCTGATGCCCTCTTGGCAGTCCGTTGGATTGCCATTCTCTACGGTCGCATTGGTACTGATTTTGCGGCTACTGGTGGTATTCATACAGGGCGCGATGTGATTAAAGCACTGATGGCAGGGGCAAAAACCACCCAAATTTGTTCAGCGCTCTTACGGCATGGTATTGACTACCTTCGAGACATGGAACGTCAACTCCAACATTGGATGACGGAGCACGAATATGCCTCTGTAAAAGAAATGCAGGGCACGATGTCTCAGTTCTATTGTGCTGATGAATCAGCTTACGAACGAGCGCAGTATATGCGGTTACTTCAAGAAACGCAGCCCTTGTGGCATCCTGTTTCCACTACAGCAACATTATCTTCATCCCAATCATAAGCGAGGCCTATCATGGGAAAAAAACGAATTGGTATTTTAACCAGCGGGGGAGACTGTCCCGGATTAAACTGTGCCATCCGCGCCGTTCTCAGTCACGCCACTCTCACTTATGATTACGAAGTCTTAGGGATTCCTTATGCCACAGAAGGCTTACGGGAACGCAAAGCGATTTCTTTTCCCTCCTATTGTGTGAGTTATCTCCACGGAATTGATCCATTGCTCTGCGTTGGCGGCACCATTCTGGGCAGTATTAACAAAGGGGATGATGAAACCCTCGCTTCTGCTGATGAAATTATTGGGGGTTACAAAGATTTAGGCTTAGATGCCCTAATTGCCATTGGCGGAGATGGCAGTATGGCTATCTTGCGGGAATTAGCCCGTAAGGGAGACTGGAATTTAGTGGTCATTCCAAAGACCATTGATAATGATGTTGCCATGGCCGGTCAGTCTTTAGGCTTTAATAGTGCGGTGAGTACCGTTACTGAATCTTTAGAACGTCTTAGTTTTACCGCAGCCAGCCACGATCGCGCTCTCGTCATCGAAGTCATGGGACGCACCGCAGGACATCTGGCTCTTAATTCTGGCATTGCCGGCGGGGCTGATATTATCCTCATCCCTGAGATTCCCTATTCCATCGCCAGTATGGTGCGGCATATTGATCGGTTGCGAGAAGAACAGGAACGACGGTTTGCGATTATTGTTGTTGCCGAAGGAGTGCAAAATCCCGTTGATATTCCCCTAGAAGCGAATGAAAATTGTGCCATTAGCATTTCTCAACAGATTGCCCAACAAATCTCAAAATATACAAAAGGTAATGTTGATAGTCGGGTGACAGTACTGGGTCATGTCCAACGCGGTGGACTGCCTTCGGCTCTTGACAGTATTATCGGGGCAACCTTAGGGAAAACTGCCGTTGATTTGGTTGCTCAAGAAAAATACGATCAAATGGTGGCTTGGCGCGATGGCGAAACAGTTGGCATTCCCTTGCAAGAGGTAGTAGATAACAGCCCGATCCTGGTTGACCCCAACTGTAACTTAGTGCAAACGGCTCGGGCGCTAGGCACGTATGTGGGAGAAATAACGTGAAGTACGTTAGCGAATATCGTAATCCAACTCTGGCTCAAGCTTGTGCGGACGCGATCGCGCAAACAGTCACGCAACCGTGGACCCTGATGGAAATTTGTGGGGGACAAACCCATGCCATCGTTAAATACGGGCTGAATCAGCTCTTACCGCCGGAGGTAACGCTGATTCATGGTCCGGGCTGTCCAGTGTGTGTGACACCAATGCATCTGATTGATCGTGCGATCGCGCTGGCGGCTCTACCTGAAGTGATTTTCTGCTCCTTTGGCGATATGTTGCGAGTGCCGGGGAGTGAAAAAGACCTCTTTTGGATCAAAAGTCAAGGAGGAGATGTTCGCATTGTGTATTCCCCCATGGAAGCGGTTGCCCTAGCCAGAGAGAACCCAGATCGGGAGGTGGTTTTTTTCGCGATCGGATTTGAAACCACCGCCCCAGCGACGGCAATGGCGGTTTATCAAGCCCAGCAAGAAAACTTACAAAATTTCTCTTTGTTAGTGTCTCATGTCCTTGTTCCCCCGGCGATGGAGGCGATTTTATCCGCCCCCGATTGTCGGGTGCAAGGCTTTCTGGCTGCGGGTCATGTGTGTACCGTCATGGGGTATCACGAATACAGTGCGATCGCGTCTCGGTACAAAATCCCCATTGTCGTGACGGGGTTTGAGCCTGTGGATATTTTGCAAGGAATTTACCTGTGTATTCAACAACTGGAAAGCGGGCGCTATGAAGTAGAAAATCAATATCTGCGTTCCGTTTCCTACCAAGGGAATGATCGCGCTCAAAAACTCATCCAAGATATTTTTGAAATTGTCCCCCGTCAGTGGCGGGGTATTGGTGCCATTCCCCAAAGTGGTCTGGCGCTAAAAAGCAAATATGCCGCGTTTGATGCGGAACAGAAATTCCAAAATCAGCTTGATCTTCCCACTTCTACTCCAGAAACGGAATGTATCAGTGGGGAAATTATGCGCGGGCAGAAAAAACCCCTCGATTGTCCCGCCTTTGGTATCCGTTGCACCCCTGAATCTCCCCTCGGTGCGCCCATGGTCTCCTCAGAAGGCGCTTGTGCTGCTTACTATCTGTATCAGAAATAATCAACATCTTATATAGAATTGATTGGGGAGATGAGCCTGTTTTACCCTGAGCTTGTCGAAGAGTCGAAGCATGGAACGTCTCTACATTATTGATTGCTGTTAATTATTAATTCTTGTGACTTTTAACGCTTGCCCCATTCCGATCCAACAATATCCCAATATCCTTCTCGCCCACGGTGGCGGTGGAAAACTAATGAATCAATTGATTTCAGAAATGTTCCATCCCGTGTTTGGCGACCCGCAAGCGATTCCTCACGATGCAGCAGCCTTAAATCTCCCTCACAATAAAATTGCCTTCACGACTGATTCTTATGTGGTGAATCCTCTCTTTTTCCCCGGTGGTGATATTGGTTCCATGGCTATTTATGGAACTGTTAATGATCTTGCTATGTCCGGGGCGCGACCCCTTTATCTCACCGCAAGTTTCATTTTAGAAGAAGGACTCCCCATGTCCACCCTCTGGCAAATTGTCCAATCCATGCAAGCGGCTGCAGAAAGGGCGAATGTCAAAATCGTCACCGGAGACACCAAGGTTGTGGATCAAGGCAAAGGAGACGGCATTTTTATCAATACAGCAGGTATTGGCGTCATTGAACATAATCTTCAAATTAACCCCTCTACCATTGAACCTGGCGATCAGATTTTACTCAACGGCGATTTAGCCCGTCATGGTATTGCCATCATGGCACAGCGCGAAGGCTGGGAGTTTGAAGAACCGATTGCAACGGATTCTGCACCGGTTGCCAGTACAATTTTAGAACTGATTGAGGCGGGAATTAACATTCATTGTGCCCGCGATTTAACCCGTGGCGGTTTAGCTAGCGCCTTAAACGAAATTGCCACCAGCAGTAGATTGGCTAGCACCATCACTGAAACTGCAATTCCCGTGCGAGAAGATGTGGCTGGGGCGTGTGAAATTCTGGGACTGGATCCCCTTTATATCGCCAATGAGGGACGATTTATTCTCTTTCTTCCGTCTGCTGATGTGGAGAAAGCCTGCTCGATCTTGCAACACATCAATCCCGAAGCAAGGGTGATTGGAGAAGTCAGCAGTGAGAAAAAGGCTTTAGTGACCATGAAAAGTATGATGGGAACAACCCGTGTCGTTGATATGTTAAGCGGCGAACAACTACCGCGCATTTGTTAAGGAAGCGCGATCCGTGAACGATATCGTAATCAACTGCCATTGCTTTTTCTCCGTTATGATCGATCAGGTTAGTTCTATTAAATGCAATCAAAATGAGTCATTGCTGAGAACTGACTGATATCCCTTTGAGTGTAATTATGTCTTCCTCTTCGTCCCGTCCCTCTGCTAGTTTTTTGCTCCAACAAGCTGCCTCTTTATTGCTATATCAGTCGGTATTAGCAGATGAGGTGGGACAAGCCTTTCTTGAATTATTACAAAGATTAAAAGAACAGCGCGATCGCGACCTTTGTCTCCAAGCCTACGGCACTTGGTTTAAATCTCTCGCCGCCAGCCAACAAAGTTGGGAAGATTACCTCGTCCATCGGATTCTCTATGATGACAATCCCTTTTCGCAACAAGTGCAATCGACCTCTCTCGAAGCGTTACCCCCAGCGCTCGTTCAAGCAGCGCAAGTGGACCTGAGAGCATTACAAGAACTTTATCGCTGTGGGAGTGCGACCCTGAGTCGGTGGGTTCAAGCGGGTTGTCAGTTGAATCATCCGCTCATTGCTTGGAAACAGCCCATTGCCAGCGATCATTTCCTCCATCACCACAAGGATTGGCGGTCTGTATTACCGGAACTGGCGAACCATTATCAAACTTATGGTTGTGGGATTTTTGCTCAATATCAAGCATTTACTTGGCAAGCCGGGCAATTAGTAGGCATTGCCCATCCTGATCCCGTGCAAATGACAGAAATTGTGGGGTATGACTGGCAGAAAGAAAAGCTGGTGCAAAATACCCAGTTCCTTTTGAAAGGCTATTCTGCCCTGAATGTTCTCCTTTATGGTAGCCGTGGCTCGGGAAAATCTTCTTTGGTGAAAGGCTTACTCAATGAATATGCCCGTGATGGCTTGCGATTAGTAGAGGTGCCCAAATCAGAATTGCGCAATCTTCCCTTGATTTTAGAGCAATTACGGGACTTACCCCAGAAGTTTATTATTTTTGTCGATGATTTGTCTTTTGAAGAAGATGACGACTCGTTTAAAGCATTGAAAGTGGTTTTAGAAGGAAATATTACCGCGCGATCGCGCAATGTGGTCGTTTATGCCACCTCCAACCGCCGTCATCTCATTCGCGAGTTTTTCGAGGATCGCCCTCGTCCCAGCGATCAAGACGAAGTTCATGCTTGGGATACAGTACAAGAAAAATTATCGTTCAGCGATCGCTTCGGTTTAACCCTCACCTTTGAACCGCCTAACCAAGATCGCTATCTGGAAATTGTGCATCATTTGGCTCAATTCGCCCAAATCCCCCTCAAACCAGACGACTTAGAATTTAGAGCCAAACAGTGGGCTACTCGCCATAACGGGCGTTCTGGGCGCAGTGCGAGGCAGTTCATCGACTTTTTACAGGGCGAACTCGGGGTTTAACCAAAACGACAAGTGACACGCCCTACAATTTGCTCTAAGCTCACACTGCCAAAACTTCTGCTATCGGTACTTTCTTGAGGATTATCCCCCACGAGGAAATAGTTGCCGGTTGCGGAAATAAAACTCACGCGTTTAATCACTTGGAGATTCCCTTGAGTCGGATGTTGGGCAACTACTAGATCTCCAATTTGGAGATGCTGAGTTTCTTGGATTGCGGGGTCAATTAGGACTTCTTCTCCCGGTTTTAAGAGCGGAAGCATCGAGTGGCCAACCACACGAAACCGTTTACGTTTTCTCAGCAACCACAGCAAAAATTCTTTCAGTGTAATATCTGCTAGCATCCGGTATCTCTAAATTGATGACGATTACATCCCTGCTAGAACTTCCTGTGTAATTTTCGCCGGCACTTCTTGTAGATGATGGGGTTGCCAGTCAAAAAAGCCCACTCCTAACGTCAGCGATCGCAGCTCGATAATAAAATTCTGCATTTCCGCTTGGGGCAGATAAGCAGTCACTTGATCCCAATTGAGCCAATCGCTACAGCTTTGATAACCCATAATCTGTCCCCGGTGTCCACTGAGCAATTGCAGGACATTCGCCGTAAAATCGCTTGGGGCATACACTTGAATTTCTAAAATCGGCTCTAACAAAATCGGTTCACAATTGAGCATTCCCTCACTCATGGCGAGGCGGGCAGCTTGCTTAAACGCTTGTTCCGAACTATCAACGGAATGATAAGAGCCATCAGTCAGCGTCACTGCGACATCAACTACAGGAAAGCCGAGGGGACCTTGATGGAGGTATTCTTCTACACCGGCGGCAACACCGGGAATATACTGTTTGGGAATCGCTCCCCCAAAAATTGTCTCGTCAAACTGAAAGCCTTCCCCGCGGGGTAAGGGCTGGATATCGAGATAAACATCACCGAAGGCTCCATGTCCACCGGTTTGATGTTTATACCGCCCGTGCGCCTGAGTGCCTTTGCGAATTGTTTCTTGATAGGGCACTCGGGGTAAATCGGTTTTCATCGACAAGTTATATTTACGCTGCAAGCGATCTAACGCGACTTTCAGATGAATTTCTCCTTGTCCCCACAGTACAACGTCTTGGGTATCGCCCTTTTGTTCCCAATACAAAGCAGGGTCTTCTTCGAGGAGTTTTGCCATCGCTTCGGTCAGTTTCACTTCATCTTTGCGGTTTTGCGGAGTAATTGCCAAAGCATAGACAAAAGACATTTTTTCCGGGGTCGGAAGCGAGATTTGAGCATCGCCACTGCTCAGGGTATCTCCCGTTTGGATCCCTTCTAGGCGAGAGAGAGCAACGATTTCTCCGGCAAAGGCTTCTGGAACTGAGGTTTGTTGTTGTCCGAGAAGTTGATACATTCCCCCTGGGCGTATCCCATTGAGAATCATATTATCAGTGAGTCGTCCTTGCCAAATTCGGATCAGGGACAGTTTTCCCCCTTGCGGTGAATAGTAAGTTTTCAGCACTTGAGCAATTGTGGGGGATTCAGTGGCGACGGGATCGAGTCCGCGCCGTTTTGCCGTGATCTCTGGCGCCGGCACTTCTGCGATTAAAGCCGATAATAAGGGACGGACCCCATAATCTTGTTCAGCGATGCCAAAGCAAACAGGAACGATTAAATCAGCACTGACATCTTGCTTGAGATCTTGTCGGATTTCTTCGAGGGAAGGATTAATGTCTTCGAGGAGTTCTTCCAGGAGGTGGTCGTCAAATTCAGCCAGTCCTTCTAAGAGATCGTCACGAGCGAGTTTCTCTTCTGCTGTGGCTGTGTCCGGTAGCGGTACGGGATCGGCCTCTGTTCCGGCATGGTATTGATAAGCTTGCTCAGTAATTAGATCAATATAACCGAGGAGGGTTTGACCTTGGTAAAGGGGATATTGTTGCGGGAGTAAGGGGCGCGGGGAAACGGCTTTAATGGCGGCCAAAATTTCAGTAAAGGGATGATTGGCGCGATCCATTTTGTTGAGAAAAACCAAGTGGGGAATTTCCCACTCATCAAGGAATTTTAAGATGGGAGCAAGAGTTAAAACTCGCTCCACTGTAGGCTCACAGACAACAACGGCTGCATCAACTCCCAGCAGAGCATTTTGGGTTTCTTGAGCAAACTCAATGGAACCAGGGCAATCAAGAAACGTGAATTGTAAATCTTCAAAGGTGGTGTAAGCAGTATTAATTTCAACGGTCATTGCGCGATCGCGCGCTTCGGGAAGATTATCCCCAACCGTATTTCCCTGTTTGATACTGCCTTTACGTTTAATGTTTTCCGAGACAAACAATAAACTTTCTAACAGAGTCGTTTTACCACTGCTCGCCGGACCGACAATCGCAATATTTCTTGATTGTTTCGACACTTTGCCATTCATCATGATTCCCTCCAAGTTGATCACTCCGACAAGCAAATTTCACTGTAGAGCGTTGCCATTTGCTGTCAGATCGCTTTTAACTAAAACCCAACATAATTTAATTTTAAAGGGAGTTTAACTGGTTTTTAGATTCAGATCACCTAATTTTAATTTTTCCTCGCAAGTGCCCATCTCCTCACAACATCACTGGTCGATAAGGGCTGGATAGTGGTCTGATTTTTAACACAATTTTATATTTTTTGTCTTTATTGTTTAATATTCTTAATCTTAATTCAGCCTTTTTTGTAACAAAATCTACAGAAATTAGAGCTTTATTAATATGATTAAAAGTCATCCATTTTAAGATAGGAATAAAGGAAAGAGATCAACTGTCCCGAGTCATCATCCCCTTCTAGCCTCATCGCGTCCATTCTGTTTCTCAAAGAGCACTAGCTCACGACCAATTGCTGTAATCCCACAAAGAGGATTCGATGAAGCTGTTGCTTTGCTTTAAGGGGTTGGAGAAGAAAAAAGAACGATTTAAAACGCATTTGTCTTAGCGCTTCAGGAGGAGAAACTATGAAAACGTATGACTATGTCATTTTAGGAGCTGGCTTAGGCGGTTTGTCCGCAGCCGCTTGTTTAACGCAGCAAGGATATCAAGTCGCCGTCTTAGAACAGCACTACCTTCCGGGCGGGTGTTGTCATACTTTTGAATATGGCGAGTATCGCTTCTGTGCCGATGTTCACTATATTTACCAATGTGCCCAAGGTCAAACCGTCTCCCAATTTCTCAACTATATCGGTCGCCATGTTCCCTTTAATTCCTTGGCTGCGGATTGTATTGACCGGGTGATTACCCCAGAAGTCGATTTTCGGATTCCTTTAAATTGGGAAAAATTCCGCGATCGTCTCCTGGCTCATTTTCCAGAAGAAGCACGGGGCATCAATCTTTACTGTGATGAAATTAAACAACTTCATCAAGAGATACAACAAGTAAACAACGATATCCGCTGGTTCGATTTTAACTGGTTGGACTGGCTGTCCTTACCGAAGCATTGGCATTTATTTAGGAGACGGAACTGGACCTTACAAGACCTTTATGACCACATTGGGCTATCTCCGAAACTGCAAGCTCTATTAGCCGGTCAAAGTGGAGATTATGGCTTACCTCCCTCAGAAATTGCTTTGCTCACTCATGCTTCGTTAGTTTCTGACTATGCTGAAGGCGCTTACTATCCTCAACACCATTTCAAACACTTAGTCGATACGGTCGTTTCGGCGATCACTGAAGCGGGAGGAAGCATCCATTATTCTACTCCGGTCGAGCACATTGAAGTTGAAAATCATCAAATTAAAAGAGTTATCGCCGGGGACGAAATTTATCACGCCAATCTTGCTTATATCAGCGACCTTGATCCCAAACTGACCGTCGAACTGATGCACGCACCGCAAGCACTCAGCCGCTCGGAGTATAACCGCCTGACGAATTATGAATACTCCGCCAGTGCGTTTAATATTTATCTTGGTTTGGATACCCGCTTTGATCCGAGTCGCTATGGAATTGGCAGCTGGAATATTTGGTACTATCCCAATAACGACCTCAATCAAGCCTATCAAAACCAATTGCAAGGGAATTTAGAACATCCCTGGCTCTTTTTATCCTGTCCCACCCTCAAATCAGAGGAACCTGGTATGGCTCCGGCTGGTCATCATGTTTTAGAAATTGCCACTGTCTGTCCCTACCAACCTTTTAAAGAACTGCACGAGACTGATGTCAAGGCGTACAAAGCCAAAAAACGAGCTACGTATCAGCAAGTCATGGCGAGCGTCCAAGATTTAGTCCCTGATATTAATCAATACATTCGCATGAAAGTTTTCGGGACTCCCACAACTAGCGAATATTATCTTGGACAACCCGAAGGGAATATGTATGGAGCCAATCTGATTCCCCAACAAATTGGCTTAAATCGTCTTGGGTATAAAACGGAATTACTCAATCTCTTCTTAGTGGGGGCGAGTGCGGGCTATCCCAGTGTTCCGGGAGTGATTAGTAATGGGATGGATGTTGTGGAATTACTCACCGGAGAATCGGTTCGTCAAAAACAACGGGAGTTAGCAATGAGTCGTTCCTAGTGAGTGAACTACGCACATCCGGCTTCGCCTGAGATGTGCGCTTTCAGTAGCCCTCCATCTGTTGCACAAGACAACAAATGGGAGCCTCCGGGCGAGTTTACACATCCACTCTATTTGTTATTTTGTCAACAGAATTAATACTGAATTTATTGTGGTATTTTTACAGTTTATTTGATAACAAATAACACTTTAAAAATAAATATAATGACAGAATTTTGTAAATATTTCTACTATATTCTGCTGGGTTATTATCGATAAAGTTCAGGGATTTCCGTCATTTTAGCCTCCGAAAAATCAAGCCTTGAAAGCAATTTGGTACAAAATGGTTATGTTAGGCTCTTCAATTAAGAGTTCCTAGCTAAAATTAACTAGCTACAATTAATATGACGGCAAATCTAGAGAATAATGGGGAAATGGCATCGGTAACCCTTTCTAACCAAGACATTATTCTACAGAGCTTACTGACTAAAAAATCAGTCTTTACGGAAATTGATCAGGAGCAGCTTGCTACTTTTAGTGATAGATTTGAAATCTTCTCTTTTCAACTGGGTGACTTAGTTCATGAATTCTCAGCTCCTCCTGGACGTGAAGTGCAAGAGGCAAATAACTTTTCAGATTGTTATTTAATGTGTCGAGGAAAGGTGAGATTACTGAGCTTTGATCCAGAAAAACAAAGGTCAGTGTCTATCCAAGTTTTAGGCAAAGGAGAGTTATTTGGTGGCGATACGTTGATGAGGGAAACTTGCTCATCCTATCAGGTCGTTGCTGCGCAAAGTTCCGAAACAGTTCAGGTGGCTCGTCTTGCTCCTTTCCAACAAAAACATTGGTTTCAAGAAAACTCACAACTGAAAGTACCGTGGCTCAATGCGGCTCAAAAGCGGCAAGCCTTAATTTTTTTGAAAACTTTAACTGAATTACGCAAATTTCCCAGTCATCGTTTGGAAAAGCTGGTACCTTATATCCAAAAAATACAAATTCCGGCGGGACAATCTTTAGCCCAAGCTGCTCCTGCTGAAGCAGGACGTTTTTGGTTAAGGCAAGGACACATTGAACCCTCTTCTGTAGAGGCTTGGGGATACCCTGATGTTGTTCCGTCAGATTGGTTTGCGCAGAGTACTTTATGGTTATATCATTTACCGAAAGAATATTTGACGATACTTCCCACTTTTGAAGAGGCAACAAGCACTAGCTTGAAAGAAAATCCTTCTTCTTCTCCGATTACTGTCAAAAATCCTGATATTCCCTCCCCTACGGAGAGTTCTCCTCTATTGCCAACAGAAACGGTTGAAGTAGAGTTTCCCCAACCGCAAAAAAAACGGCAGAACTTTTGGCGTCACTATCCTTTTGTCGAGCAACATAGTAGTTCCGATTGTGGGGTGGCTTGCTTAGTCATGATTAGTCGGTATTGGCAGAAACGGTTTAGTATTAACTCGGTACGACGTTTAGGTGATATTGGTCGTTCTGGAGCTTCTTTATCGGTTCTTGCGAAAGTAGCGGAAAAGCTAGGTTATATCACTAAACCAGTACGAGCCAGTTTAGGGGCTTTGGTGAATACAACGCAGAATAATCCTTGGATTGCTCATTGGCAAGGGGATCATTATGTTGTTGTCTATCGAGTCAATAGAAATAGAGTACTGATTGCTGATCCAGCGCGGGGAAAGCAGCGTTTATCTCGTAAACAATTCTTAGAAAGTTGGACTGGATATGCACTGCTACTGGAACCAACAACCGATTTAGAAGAATTCCCAGAAGAAAAACCGTCTTTAGGAAAATTCTTTAAGTTACTCTTACCTTATAAATCTACTGCGTTTCAAGTTATTGTTGCCTCACTGTTAATTCAACTGTTTGGTGTAGTCACCCCTCTGTTTACTCAGATTATTCTTGATCAAGTCGTGGTCAATAATAGCCTCACGATGTTGCATGTTTTTGCTCTCGGCATATTGTTTTTTGGCATGGCAGAGGTCATTTTATCCGGAACTCGGCAGTATTTACTGAGCTATTTATCCAATATCTTGGACTTGACCATGATTGGGGGATTTATTCGCCATACAATGAAACTGCCTTTAAAGTTTTTTGAATCGCGTCATGTCGGAGATATTATTACGCGAGTCAGTGAAAATAGGAAAATTCAACGTTTTTTACTGAACAAGGGCATGATTGCGTGGTTAGATATCCTAATGAGTGTGGTTTATTTAGGGTTAATGTTTTATTACAACTGGCGTTTAACCCTTTTAATTATTGCCCTAATTCCACCCATTGTTATCTTGACGTTAATTGCAACACCTTGGATTCGCAAAATTTCGCGAGAAGTTTTCAATCAGTCGGCAGAGCAAAATTCAGCTTTAGTTGAAACGATGACTGGTATCGAAACAGTTAAGACTACGGCTTCAGAACAAGAAATGCGCTGGCGTTGGGAAGATTATCTGACTGATTTTTTAAATATTCGCTTCCAAAGACAAAAATTAGTCGTGAAGCTTGAAGCGGCGAATAAACTGATCAATGTTATTGGTACAACTGCTTTGTTATGGTACGGCGCAAAATTAGTGATTCAAGGTCAGCTGAGTATTGGACAATTGGTGGCATTTAATATGCTATTGGGAAGAGTGATTAATCCAATTCTGACTCTTGCTAATGTTTGGGATGAATTACAAGAAGTTCTGATTTCAGTTGAACGACTTAATGATGTCTTTACAGTGCAATCAGAAGAAACCGCCGAACAAAATTTGTTAGCTTTACCTTCGCTCATGGGTGAAGTCAATGTTGACCATGTTACATTTCGTTATAGTTCTGATAGTGACCGTAATGCTGTTGATGGCATTACTTTCCAAGCCAATCCAGGAGAAACGATTGCTTTAGTCGGACGGAGTGGTTCGGGCAAAACAACATTGGCTAAACTACTACAAGGCTTGTATCAACCAGATTTTGGGCATATTTATATCGATGGTCATGATTTAGCCAATGTTTCTCCTCAGTCTTTGCGTTCGCAGTTGGGTGTTGTCTCCCAAGATTGTTTTCTCTTCTCAGGAACAATTCTTGAGAATATTACCCTTTATCGACCGGACTTTACGTTAGAAGAAGTGATTGAAGTCGCGAAACTGGCTGAAGCTCATAGCTTTATTCAAGCAATGCCGCTTGGTTACAATACAAAAGTCGGAGAACGGGGTGCCAATTTATCAGGAGGACAGCGACAACGGATCGCGATCGCGCGGGCTTTACTGGATAATCCTAAAATTTTAATTCTCGATGAAGCAACGAGTTCTCTTGATACTGAGTCAGAGCAACGATTTCAAGATAACCTAAAACGGGTCTCTCAAGAACGAACAACATTTATTATTGCCCATCGACTTTCAACTGTCCGTAATGCTGATTGTATTTTAGTGTTAGATCAAGGCTTATTAGTGGAAAAAGGGACTCATGAAGAATTGATTGGAGAACAGAAATTATACTATCATTTAGCACAACAGCAACTCGATATTTAATCAACATCTAACTAATTAAAATGAAAGGGTTCAGATAAATAAATTAATTTCAAAAAAATGCCAATTTGGCCAATATAATCTCAAAAAATATAATAAAATATGGAAATGAAGATGGACTATTCAAGATATTATGTCTTCAGAAAACTCATCTTCTGCTATGGAAAAATATCAGTCACAGACTGATTCTCAGAAGACTGAGCTAACAAATAAGAATGATCATAAAACTAATTCTTCAGCCCTTAGTACAACTACACATACTTCATCCTTAGAGCAACCTTCAGAGGAATGGTCTTCTTCTGTACAAAATCTTTTGGATAAACCCCCGGCTTCTTTTCCCTTACGTTCAATTTTCGGCAGTTTGGTCTTTTGTATTGCTATTGCAAGTTGGGCTTGGTTCGGGCATATTGATAAAGTAGGACAAGCACAAGGGAAGTTAATCCCTAAAGGTGATACTTATCAAATTGAACCGACCCGTAATGGTAAAATCAAAAAACTTTTGATTGAAGAAGGAGATACTGTAAAAAAAGGAGAAACTCTAGCTAAATTAAATGCTGAAAAAATTACGCAAAATATTAATCAATTAAATGAAAAGTTAGCCAATCATGAAAATCAGTTACAACAAAAAGAAAATTTATTAGAAACGAAAAAATCAGAACTTTTAAATAGTAAAAAGATTGCCACGACTGAAATAGAGTCAAAAAAAATCGCGATCGCGCAAACCAAAGAAAAAATTTCCGCGAAAACCAGACAGCTCCAAGCTATACAATTAGAAGTATCCCAAAATCAAAAGCGGGTAAAACGCCTGAAACCTCTTCAGCAAAATGGGGCAATTTCACAAGAATATTTATTTCAAGCTCAGCAATCTTTGCAAAGAAGCAGAATGAAACTAATCCGTATTCAAAATGAGGTTAAGACGGCACAACAAGAAATCAAGCGTTTACAAGTAAATCTCAGTCAAGCAAAAGATAAAAAAAAGCAACTTCAGCTAGAAGCTCAACAAAAAATCCAGCAACTTCAAATTAGTATAAATCAACTTAAAGGAAAAATAGAAAATACTAAACATGAATTAGCAATTACCAAGAATAAACAGAAAGAAACTCTATTAAAATCACCGATCAATGGTACAGTTTTATCTCTCAACTTGCAAAATATTGGTCAGGTGATTAAACCAGGACAAACAATTGCTGAGCTGGCACCTCAAAATAATCCCTTAGTTTTAGATGCTGCAGTTCCTGCTCAAGAAGCTGGCTTCTTAGAAAAAGGTATGTCAGTCAAGATTAAATTTAATGCCTATCCTTACCAAGACTACGGTGTAATTGAAGGCAATGTATTATCAATTTCTCCTAACTCACATACCAATAAAAAGGGAACATTTTATCAAGTTGAAATTGGTCTAGACCGCAACTACATTAAGCACAATCAAGAGAAAATTAAATTTAAAGCGGGTCAAAGTGCTAATGCTGAAATTATAATTCGTCGTCGCCGTATTGCTAATGTAATTTTTGATCCAATTAAAAAATTACAAGAAGGAGGCTTGAATTTATAAACGTTTGGCACGTAAACCGAAATATCAGAAATTCCAGAATTTTTGCTGTATACTATTTTGGTTAACACTCAATCAGTTTAAAGCTATGACTTAAGCGAAAATGCACACCTAATAAAAACGATTAAAAACAGGTTAACTATGTCAGATCATAAAGATTTTTCTAACAAACAGATTGATAATGTCATCAATGAAGATGAATTTGAAGAAATTATTAATGCTATTTCAGAGGGAGAATATTCTTGGGCTTGTGTATTGATGCTTGAAACAGCTGGATATAACCCCTTAAATCATATTCCATATCGGACGTATACTCGCTTAATAAAGAAGCACTGTAAATCTCGCACATCAAGCTATAAATCTCAGTCTAGGCAAATAATTCAATCCAATTCAAATGGTAGAGTAAATCTCCAAAATTCACTAATAAACTAATTTAAGTACAGCAAAAAAACAAAGAAAAAATGCCAGTCTGACCACACAAAACCTTTCAAATTTACTATAGTTTTAAATGTGAACAGCCACATGGCTTAATTCACAATTGCAGAAATCATGAAGGAGGAAATAATGATTATTTCCAATCTCGAACATTTAGAAGCTGTTTCCGAAGACAACGCAATTCAAGGTGGATTGAATATTTTTGATCAAAACATCGCTGCAAATATAGCTAGCGTGTCTCAATTACAAAATGGAGACACAAATGCTCAAAATGCTGTTGTTGCGCAAGTTAATAGTATCACCGATAATGATGCTGTTGGATTTTTGAGTAATTAATTTCCTAATTAAACAGCTAGCAATTCACTACAAATTAAGGAGACTGCAATGATTATTTCCAATCTTGAACATGTAGAAGCTATGTCTGAAGACAAAGCAATTCAAGGTGGATTTTCTGATTTAAATGCTGCTTTGAATTTGGCTAAAGTAAGTCAAGATCAAGCAGGCGTAGGGAATAATCAAGGCGTTGTTCTTGCCCAAATTAACAGTATCAATGACAACGTATTGATTTAAAAATCCAGCAATTCACTAGAAATCAAGGAGACTACAATGATTATTTCCAATCTCAGTTACCTAGAAGCTATGCCTGAAGATACTAAAGTTCAAGGTGGATTTTCCAATTTAAATGCTGCTTTGAACTTAGCTACAGTAGGCCAAGGGCAACTTGGAAAAGGTAATATCCAATCAGTTGCCATTGGGCAAACCAATGTTATTGAGAACTCCGATATCTTCCTCACTCCATCAGAGTAGGATACTACTGTAAATTAAGGATACGACAACGTTAAATCCTCCTTATGGGAAAGAAGCTAAGCTATTTTAGCTTCTTCCCAATTTTGCTTCATTAAACTTTGTCTCTGAACTAAAAGCTAGTTTTTTTACCACACATTAAGGAGAGGATAATGGTTATTTCCAATCTCAGTTACCTAGAAGATATATCTGAAGATACTAACTTAGAAGGTGGTGTTTCGATTGCACTTCCTAGTTCTAGTACAGTGGTTAATGGACCAGATATTAATGTTGGTTTTAATATAGCCAATATTACTCAAATACAAGTAGGTCAAGGTAATTTTCAATCTGCTGCCGTTGCACAAGCTAATTTGATCAATGATTAAGGAATAATTATTAGTATAAATAAACCAACTGATCTTGCTGAAATGGTTATTTCTTGAGTCAGTTTTGGAGATTTCCTTTAGATTCAATTTGTTAACAGAATGGAAGAAGCTAGAATAGAAACTTATAGCTTCTTCCTAATACATTAAAAATTTCTTGAATCTCGATTTCAACATTTTAATTCTTATCTTATGGTTGAATTTTCAGGGCAAGTAATTGAAACAGATGAAGTTATAGATTTTTTAAAGAAACAAGTTAAACTGAAAGATACTTGTATCAAAATATTACATCAGAAGATAATTAATCATGCCCTTAAAACTTATGGTGTCCAGATTAAACCTGAAGAAGTTCAAGCGCAAGGAGATCGGTTACGACGACAAAGGCATTTAGAACAAGCCGAAGATACCTTTGCTTGGCTTGCTGAGGAATTAATTACCCCTGAAGATTGGGAAGCAGGAATTTACGATCATTTAGCAGCTCATAAACTTTCTGATCATCTTTTTTCTCAAGCAGTAAAAGATTTTTTTAACCAAAATCAACATAATTTTGAAAAAATATTACTTTATCAAATTATTGTTTCTGATAAAAAATTAGCTTGGGAAATTTTTTATCAAATAGAAGAAGAAGAAATGAGCTTTTATCAAGCTGCTCATTTATATGATATTGATCCTGAGCGTAGAATTCAATGTGGTTATGTCGGTAAGGTTCATCGTTATGACTTAAAACAAAATATAGCAACACTTGTTTTTCAAGCTAAACAGGATACAGTGATCACACCTTTTGCGTCTGAACAAGGATATCATCTGTTTTTAGTTGAAGAATTTATTCCTGCTGAATTAACAGACGAAATTTATCAAATGTTACTGAACCAAATGTTTGAAAATTGGCTTGCAAAAGAACTTGACTATATGCTTTTTAATCAAAATAATTATCAGGCAACTTTATAAATAAAGTTATTCCTTCCTCATTCAAGTCATAAAGGTCGTGCTACAAGAAGCTAATTCAGAAAGAAACCTTATGCAATGGTTGACGGTTTCTTGAAAAAAACATTGCCCCTGAAGCCTTTCAAGATAGATAGATGGGGGCATTGGGACCCAGGGGTAATCCTAAAACGGTCCATAACAAAAACAGGGCGAGCCAACTGACTAAAAACAGCACAGAATAGGGCAACATTAAAGCAATTAAACGCCCGATTCCCAAATCTGGATCATATTGTTGTCCAAAGGCAATAACCACCGGAAAATATGGCATCAGTGGGGTGAGAATATTAGTACTGGAATCACCAATGCGATAAAGGGCTTGAATGGCTTCGGGAGAATACCCCACCAACACTAGCATCGGTACAAAAACTGGGGCTAAAACTGCCCATTTTGCTGAAGCGGAACCAATAAATAAATTTAAGAAAACGCTGAAAGCGACAAACAAGAATAAGGCAGGTAATCCTTGAATGCTGGTGGCTTCTAAAAACTGGGCTCCACTAATGGCAAAAATCAAGCCTAAATTACTCCAGTCAAAATAGGCAACAAACTGAGCGGCAATAAAGGCAAGTACGAGATAATATCCCATGGAACTCATGGCTGTTGACATGGCACTGGCAACATCTCGATCTGTACGCAAGGTTCCGGCGACTTTGCCATAGGCAATGCCTGGAAAGAAAAATCCTAGGGCAACTAGAAAAACAATCCCTTCCATGAAAGGAGAAGAAATTGAGGAAATGAGGTTAGCGGTTTGCGGATCGCGCAATACCGCTTCTGGGGGAAGGGTTAACAGGGCAAGACACACTAAATAAGCAATGAGGGCATATCCTGCCCAACGTAGCCCTTTTCGTTGCAAGATGGTTAGTTCTTCTGGTTCAGAGATTTCTGTTTCGCGCTCCGTTCCTAATTTGGGTTCAATAATCCAATCTGTCACATACCAACCAATCAGTGTAATTAACACGGTAGAAACGGCCATGAAGTAATAGTTTGCTAGAGCATTGACGGTATAGTCTGCATTGACTAAACGGACGGCACTTTGTGATAAGCCTGCTAATAAGGGATCGAGAGGGTTAATAATTAAATTGGCACTAAAACCACCCGATACTCCCGCAAAGCCCGCGACTAACCCGGCAATGGGATGACGTCCAAAAGCACGAAAGACAACAGCCGACAAAGGGACTAAAATCACGTAGCCGGCATCTGCTGCTAAATTCGAGAGAACCCCGGCAAAGACAACCATGGGAGAGGCAAAACGAGCAGGGGCCATGAGAACTAAGCGGCGTAATGCGGTTGCTAACAATCCACTTTCTTGTGCGACCCCTACACCTAATAACGCTACTAATACAGTGCCTAAAGGGGGAAATTGCACAAAATTTGGCACCGCTTCACTGACAATGCGGCGGATGCCATCTGCTGTTAGTAAAGACACTGCTTCTACTGTTTCGTTTTTCGCAGGATTAACCACTGCCAAATTACTCCAAGACGCGATCGCGCTCGCAAAAATCGTCAATAAGGCAAGGAGGGCAAATAGAGTTAAAGGATCCGGCAAACGATTGCCAATGCGTTCAATTGAGTTAAGAATGGCAGTAAACCCCTTGCTTAGAGAAGAGTTTGGAGAAGGTGATTGACTCATAAATACCTAGCAGGAATAAGAGATTTCCCCAGTTAAGTTAACACTGATTGCAACTACGATTCTGTATGCTTTAAGCAAGTGGTCTCTGGTAATGATTAATCGCGGAAAAGGCTTGGTCAAGAGTGAATTAAACGAGTTGCGCGATGTCTGCGATACGAGCAAAGCCGTACGCGCTAACAGTCCAATACAGGGATGATGATTTCAAGAATCGCGCTAACTGCTACTGTAAAAACCTGCTAAAAGTATTTTCCAAAGGGTCAGGGTTTTGCTGAACGAGTCAATTAAATAATCGACTCATCCAAACGTTTTGCCTGAGACCGTTGAGAAGCACTACGCCAAACTTCAGTTACCACATTTTCTAATACCTCTCCATCTGCAAGTAGCATCCGAGAAATCATGCTAATTTCTCCGAATGACCAAAACAGACCCGCTTCTAAAAGATAAGGTTCGCCGGTTTCTTCATGAACGCGAAAATCAAATAGGGAATAATCGCGACAGCCTAGGGCGATATGGGCTTTTCTCGCTGCATCTGCGAGTTTCTCAAATAATTCTGGCGTAACTGCTGCCGGACATTGGGGTTTCGCAACAGGTTGGTCTGGTTGTTTTCCGGGCGTTCCATCGGCTTGTAGGTCATACTTATCCTGAGTGGTGCGAATAGTGTGGTCTTTAGGAAATAAGTATTCAATCATCGAGGGAACATATAATCCATTTCCGCGTTCAATCACACCCACACGCAGTTCTCGTCCGGGAATATAATCTTCGATGAGTAGGGTATCATCATAAGCAAAGCCTGTCTGTAACGCTGCTGCAATTTGATCTTTGGTTTTTACTAAAGTTAAGCCTAAGGAATTATCTTCGGAGTTGGCTTTGACAATAAACGGGGGTTCCATCGTCACTGTATCTCCAGAACGGACTTGTTGCGCT
>JAAANX010000187.1 GCA_009909085.1 Cyanobacteria bacterium GSL.Bin1
GTTTCTTGAAAGAGAGATTTTCGAGAGTCGGTTAATTCGATGGAGTCTGTGTTCATTAACCTTCCGTCGATACATGACTTCTCTTTCATTGTAAAAGGACGATTTATTTATTGCAGCACTCTAAAGGGTAAGGCGTGTTGTCTCATTCTTGACTCGCTTTTTCCTACTCTGTCAACAGAACCTAGGAAAATGACATAAAAATTTCTCGACTGGCTGGAAACAAAAAGAGATTGTAAAGGGCTTTTTCTCGTTCAGTGGGCGACTCTTCTCCCCATTTCCAGAGACTTTCATAGAAAAAGAACGACATTCCGGCAAAACCGCGATCGCGCACTTCTTTGACTTGCTGCTCAAGAATGGGCATCGGCATCGAACGATTTTTTAAGCCACTTAAAATGCCAATCGCAACTGGAATATGAGAGTTGGCTAGCTGCACTTCTGTGCGTTGTAATTCATCTACAAAACGCTCCATATCGGAGCGATAAACTTGTAAGACTAGTTCTTCAATATAACCTTTTCGTTCCCAAGTTAACCAATCTTGCAAATGGGCCGGTAAAGCAAAATGAAGGGGGTTGGGAGAAACCGAAACCAAACAATCCGGATTGGCCGCTTTAATTGTATGAAAAACTTTCCCCATAAATTCATTGAGTTGATCCGCACGCCAACGCACCCAAAAGGTTTCTCGGGGTTCCTCAGGGGGAGTCTCATTCACATCCCACTGGTAAAGCTGAGTCGTGTAGTCATCATAACCAAACGCAACCGGTAAACCAAAATGATCGTCAAATTGAATCCCATCCACATCGTAATTGCTAACAATTTCTGTGATTAAATCCAAAATAAATTGTTGCACGTCGGGATGAAAGGGGTTTAACCAGACGACTTCATCTTCACCTTTGACCTCAACCGTACTGCCATCGCGGCGCTGGGTTAACCATTCGGGATGTTGTTTAGCCAAGGGCGAATCAACGGGTAGCATAAAACCAAACTCAAACCAAGGAATCACGGTCATTCCTAATTGATGACCTTTGTCTAGCACTTCTTGCAACATATCTCGTCCTTGCAAGCGTGAGTCAGGATAAATGCTTTCGCCAAAGCGATTGGTGGTGACCTGACTGGGATAGAGAGAATAGCCTCCTTGCCAAACGGTCGGATAAATCGTGTTCAGGTGAATATTATCTAAACGCTTTAAAGCCGACTCAACGCCCCGGGCTGAAAATAAAATTTCGCTATCTACATTCGTCAGCCAAGCCCCTCGAATTTCTCTTTGGCTTGGCAATCCATAACTTTTAACAACCGCTTGTAAACCGACAATAACACTGACAAAAACGGCCAGAAAAATAATGAATTGATGTTTCCTTCTCAAGGATGGCTTCCCCCAAACAATCATGGATCTGTAATTGTGCGATTAGTTACAGTTAACCAGCAACTTCATTCCTAATCCCTCTATTTTTCAGGGGAATTGATCAATTGTCAATTGCATCGGAAAGGAGTTCCGGTTTAACCCGTCGGAAAAAGGAAACGAGCAGCATGGTAAAAGTTCCCTCAATTACGGCTTGCACACTGTAACCGGCTAAACCAATATAGATCGCTCGCCGTTCTAATTCTGCATTAACTTCTGCCGGAATGGTTGTCACTACTAAAACCGTAAAAATCAGTGCGGCTAGCCCTAAGGCACCGCCACCGGCGAGGAAAGCAAAGGCATTTGCCCACCGTTCTCCTTGGGGGAAAGAATGATGGAGTTGAAAAAGATGATAAGCGAGTATGGCAGGAATCCCCATCATCGCTGCATTCACTCCCAGAGAAGAAAGTCCGCCATGTTGGAACATAACCGCTTGAAAAAATAAACCAATCAAAATGGCAGGAAAGGCAAAGTATCCTAAGACGACGCCGACTAACCCATTCAATACTAAATGAATACTCGAAGGGGGAATGGGAATATGAATTAAGGAAGCGACAAAAAAGCCAGCTGTCAGTAAAGACGCTTTCGGAATTTGCTCACTGGGGTTATGAGAACGACTAATTTTCCGTAGAGAGTACCAAGTCATCCCCCCGGTGATCGCATAACCGCCGATGGCAACTGTAGGTGGTAAAATTCCGTCTGGAATGTGCATTATTTTTTCTCGGATTGATTACGGGCAAAGAAAAGGGCAGTACCAATAAATCCCCAAATCCCCAAAGCAGCCATCATTGCTTTTTGTAGTGGGGTGTAATTTCCCCCTCGCCAACTATCACTCGCTTGGGCTTGATTAGCAGCGGTAGTTGCTTCCGTATTCTCTACCGGAATACTCACCAAGTCGCCATGTCCGGACTGACGGACTTTCACATCCCAATCACCGCTGATATCGGGATCCGGAACAAAGACAAATGTCCCCTCTTCTGTCGTCGTTCCCTTTAACCAAGGCTTGGTGGGATCACTGGGGGCATAAACGGTAACTTGCGCGTTTGCCATCGGTTCCCCACTGTCGTAAGTGGCACGAATTTCGATCGCGCTGGTTCTCCGATGTTCAATCGCCGCCCCATGAGCGAATACGGGGGCAGCACTGAAGAAAGAAAGGGTTAAATAGAGAAAAAATTGCCAACGCATATCAAAATTGAGTGGAGTTTAAGCTTCTGTTTCTTTACAATGTCCTTCGCCCACATGACCTAACCCTTGAATCGCTTTCTCTAGAGTTTGATAGTTTTCTGGGGAAAGTTCTTGCTCTAAGGTTGCCAGATCGACATTCAGGCTACCATTATCGGCTAGTTCTGCCATGGGATCAAAGCCCACGGCACCGGTATTAATCGCATCATCAGCCGGTGCTTCGGCATCCCCAAAAATATGATCAAAGTGGAAGGTGGTTTCTAATTCCGTTTGCGTGTCGGCTTCTAAGAAACCTTTGCGGGCATCGCCCACATATTCCCCACATTGATAGGCCAGGGGTTTGTCTAGATTTAAGACAAAATCAATGGTGCGGTCCTCTTTTTGTGCCGTTCCTTCTAGAACCATCGCACTATTCACGTCTCCCGCTTCTGGCGTGACAAGTTGCCAGGCCAGGGCATTGTACATACCGGGGCTGGCTTTTTCTTCCGTCACCTGAATTGGAGCGGCTTCTGCGCCTCCAGCGGCTAAATCAACTGTTGTCGGTTCACTGACTAAGGTCACTTCGTTTTTTGCCTGAATGTCTTGATCTTGATCAGGGTCAAACGCTGGCTCACTTTGATAGGCGGTCACATCATTAAGGGTGACGTAAACATGATCAAAGTCAACTTGCCAACCATCTTTAGTAACAAATCCTTGACGCACAAAATCTTCACCATTGGCAACGAGTGTAATTGTTCCGGAACCGCTTGTTGATGGCGATTCGCTGGTTGTTGTTTCTTCATCGGAGGGGGTTGTTCCACCACAACCGAGTGTAAATAAGGGAAGTCCAATCGCGAAAGCGGTTAATAATACTTGTTGTTTCACCAAATTTTGCCCCTACAATCTTCTTACAATCTCTCTTGCTTAGCTTGCTAGTTTTTGCTTAGAATTTCAATACCCCCCTAGGGGATATCTCAAAATTGGATCAGAGTGACCATTATTTAAACATTAGGGAAATACTGTCTTGATGCAAGCGTTTTTTCATCGTTGATAACCCCTAATTTTCCTAGCCGTTCATCATCCCCAATCCAAGCGAAAGCAATAACCAATGTTGACGATTGGGAACACAGATCAAAACAAGCGTTTGCGATATTGTTAATTTGTCCCTTGCACCATAAGATATCAATTGTTAAGTCTTGCTTTATTTAAAAGTGATTGAATGAATGATTGTGCATAAAATTAGCCGTCTGGGAAGTCTCGTCATTGCTGCTGCTGTTGCGCCAATTGTTTTCTTGCCCTCGATCTCGCTCAGTGAAAGGATAGAAGTGAACTTTCAGGAAAATACCCAGCTTGGCCAAGAAAATCGCCAAGATGAATTGCGTCAGTTATTGGAGCGCGGACGAAAATTGGCAGATGCGAAGGAATATGAAGCGGCAACGGCAGTGTATAAAAAAGCGGCTGGTCTCGGTGCGAATAATCCTAAGATTTTCTCAGGTATTGGCTATCTCGAAGCCCAACAGGGGAATTATGAGACGGCGGTTTGGGCGTATCGCCGAGCGGTAGAACTGGCGCCCGATAATGCTGAGTTCTATTATGCTTTGGGTCATACCCTAGCGAAAATTGAAAAGTATTCCGAAGCGTCCACCGCTTTTTTCCGGGCAACCGAATTGGACGAGCAAAAGCTAGAAGCCTATTTAGGGTTAGGGGCAGTGCTCTTACGTCAAAATGATCGGGCAGGCGCTTCGGCAATCTACCAAAAACTTTTGACCATTCAACCTAATCACGTAGAAGCGAATGCAATTTTGGGGTCTTTACTCGTCCGACAAGGGAATTATCCCGCCGCGATCGCGCACTTAAAAAACGTTATTCAGATCGCTCCCCAGGAAAGTTCAGCCTGGTTTAATCTCAGCACAGCTTATCAGCAACAGGGCCAATTCTCTCAAGCTTTGGCAACCATTGAAACGTTCTTGCAACGCTACCCGAATCAGGGGATGGGCTACTATTACCAAGGAAAACTACTGGAACAAGGAGGTGACCGACAAGCGGCAATATCAGCTTATCAACAAGCGATCCGTCTCGATCCGCAACCGGTTACAGCCTTAGTTGCCTTAGGAGAAATCCAACTGAAGCAACAAGATTATTCACAAGCGATCGTTACGTATCGTCGCCTCACCGAACTCGTTCCCGATAATCCCAGTATTTATTACAATCTAGGGCTCGCCCTCAAAGGACGCGAGCGACCCAGTGAAGCCAGACAAGCCTTTCAAACCGCTTATGAACTGTATCGGAAAGTGAAGCATCAAGATGGCAAAGATCGCTCCCAGATGCAACTACGAACCCTGTGATTCCAATTTTTGTAGCCAAGGACGAACATCAACTGCTAAATCGAGTCCCAGTTGCAGCAAACTGCGTAGTTCTTGAGACAATCCTTGTTGGGAATGGTTTTGTAACCAGTTGTAGTAGAGTTCTTGGCAGCGATCGAGCATTAGTCCGACATCGAGTAAGTGTCCCAAATCAATCAGCCGTTTCGTATATTTGCCAGTTGTCGGATCTTGGGGACAGTTATGAAGTAAATGCCACAGCGATCGTAAAGTGAGCCGTTCTAAAATTTTTCTGCCCTCTGGAATCTCCAAGGTGAGTTCTAAACGATGGGCTTCATTGGTCGTCATTTCCAATTCCTGCAACAGCTCGTTGCGCGCGGCAATATCCTCTTCCACTTGTTCTAGCTGCTGTAAACTGTTTAAGCAGCGCTGAGAAAGCGTAATTTCGGCAGCCACCTGTAGCTCTCGGGGAACGGGTAAGCGATCTTGATGAAATGCCACTAAAATACTGTAATTATCGCGATAGATCTGAGTGTAAAGTTCGTGCAAGCGGTTTTTAGTTTGTTGGGCGAGTTGCTGCATAATCTCCATCCGCTTCTCCACCAAGAGATTTTCTAAGCCCAATGACTGTTCTCCAAAGTGGGCTTTCATAGCTAGAATTGTCTTCCCTACGCTGCCGTGTTTAAAGGTGCCAAAGATTTGTTCGAGCTGCATAACATAAGTAGTTCGTCCCGGAAAGGGTTGCACGCAGCAATGAAAGTCCCATCCCCCTAGATGTAAGACAGCAAAAACGACATGGGCAATTTCTCCGGTGGTGCGGGACTGCATTTTTAATTCCCCCATGGCTAAGGTGAGAGCGCCAATGGTTTGACGATGGTAGTCTTTTTGTGTCACATTATATGCGTAATGATAATCTTGCTTCGGTTGCGCTTGGAATAAAGAACTAAAGGCGTAGTGGGCAGCAATTTGTTCGAGGGTAATTTGAGCGGGCTTGACCAGATACTGATAAACCTCAGCACCATTTTGGAAATTTTGGTTATTACTGGGGGCTTGGGCGAGTCGTCCTATAAACTCAGTTTCCAGGAATTGGCCGGAGACGGTTTCTGCTAATTCGATCGCGCGGCAGGCATACTGTAAAATTTGTACCCCTTCGGGACGAGAAATTTCCTCAAAGAACCAACCGCAACTGGTGTACATGAGCAGGGCATTGCGTTGCATTTCTAGCAAGCGTAAAGCGGTAACTTGTTCTTGGGGGCGGAGCGGGTGATTGCGATGATGCAGGAGAAACGACATGACCTGAGCGCGATCATGCAAGACTTGCAGATAGTCATTACGAGCTGCCCACGGATCAACAAACAGTTTGCTCCCTTCTGTCGTAAAAATTTCTGCCAGCTGATCTCGCAACCAATCTAAACTTGTTCGCAGCGGTTGGCGCCAATTTTGCTGTGAGTGAGCACTGCCCCCGCAACCGCAAGCACTGCGCCAGCGTTCTATCCCATGGGGACAACTCCAAGAACTGACGGGCTTAAGCATCACTTCCCAGGTTGGGAGATTTTGGCTAAGATAATGCCCATAGTTGGTCACTTGCCAATCTCGGGCAGGAAATTCACGAGTAAAGGCATAAGCTAGGGATTTTTCGGTTCCGGGTTTATGGTGACCAAAGGTTTCGCCATCTGTCGCCACATTAATCAATTGTGAGGGCAGATGACCCCCTTGAATGGCTTGTCGGAGGCGTTCGGCAAAATATTGCGAGGTCTGTAAGACATCATGAAAGCCCATATCTGCCGAAATTGGACCATCGTAGAAAAAGATATCAATAAATTGGTCAGAGTCAACAAAACAGCGATAGGGGCGGGAGGGATTAATTTGAGACCCGCCGACTTCGTGCCAGATCCGAGGGGTCGAATTGTCCTGACTCGGCAGAGGACGACAGCGCTGGGCTTGGGAAGGAGAGAGGATAATGAAACGAATCTTTTCTGCAATCAGGGCTTCTAAGGTGGGATAGTCCACAGCGGTTTCCGGTAGCCACATGCCTTCCGGTTTCCGTCCAAACCGCCGTTGAAAATCTGCTTTTCCCCAGCGAATTTGCGTAATTTTATCTTCCCAGTTAGCCAGGGGAAGAATGAGATGATTATAGGGTTGCGCGATCGCGTTGCCATGTCCATTGAGGCGTTCACAACTGGCGCGATCGGCTTCAATTATCTTTTGATAAACCTCTAAATCGTATCGTTCTAGCCAGGACATCAAAGTCGGACCAACATTAAAACTGAGGTACTCAAAATTATTAACAATATCAATCACTTCTCCTCGTTCATTCAAGACTCTCGCAAAGACATTCGGGCGATAACATTGATGATGAATCCGTTCATTCCAATCATGGAAGGGTTCTGCCGTTGGTTGCCGTTCAATGGCTTCTAAAAAAGGATTTTCTCGTGGCGGCTGATAAAAATGCCCGTGAACCGTCACATATACCCCCGTCTTGGTTTCTGATTCTCTTGCTGGATGAAGGGGTTTTAATAATTCTTTCATCACAGTAGCCCGACTGTCTTGACGATCCATATTGCACACCCTCCTTCTTAACTGACTTTAACTCTGACAATGATTATTTTTCTAAAAGTAATTTTGTTCAGGGAATTGTGCTTAATCTTACTTTTATATAAAGACTTTCAAAAAGTATCCCTGTATTCTATGATCAATGTTCAAATTAGGGTATTATCTATCATTAATTGTTAACTCTCCAGCTTAAAATGATGTTCAATCGCAATACCTTATGGTTTATTCTATTACTATTTGTTCCCATTTCAATCATTGGTCATTGGTTACATTGGGATGAAGTAACGATCTTTATCATGGCGAGTTTAGGGATTATTCCTCTCGCCGCTTTTATGGGTGAAGCAACAGAAGAAATTGCGGTTGTTGTGGGACCAACATTAGGGGGGCTCCTCAATGCAACTTTCGGTAATGCTACTGAATTAATCTTAGCTTTTATTGCTCTAAAAAGTGGTCTAATTAATGTCGTTAAAGCAACAATTACTGGATCAATTATCAGTAATTTATTATTGGTCATGGGCTTTGCCATGCTTTTAGGGGGATTGCGTTATAAAGAACAAATTTTTCAGTCGGAAGTGGCGCGGGTCAATGCGTCTTCTATGAATTTAGCGGTGATTGCCATTTTACTGCCAACGGCAGTTGAACATACCTCAAATGGAATTGGCGAAGCCACGTTACAAAAATTATCGGTTGCCGTTGCCATTGTGTTAATTATTGTCTACGGATTAACGCTTTTATTTTCAATGAAAACCCATGCCTATCTTTGCGAAGTCGGAGCAGTGGATCAACAGTCACAATTATCAGTTGAGTCCACTCCAACAGAAGCAGAAAAAAAGCCAGAAGATGTGAATCTTTGGTTCTGGGTTGGAATTTTATTTGTTGTTACAATTACAGTCGCGATCGAGTCAGAATTATTGGTGAGTTCGTTAGAAGCAGCCACAGAAAGTTTAGGGATTACTGCTTTATTTACAGGGGTCATTCTGCTTCCTGTCATTGGCAATGCAGCAGAACACTTTACAGCGGTCACGGTTGCCATGAAAAATAAAATGGATTTGTCTTTATCAGTTGCTGTTGGTTCAACGCTCCAAATTGCCCTATTTGTTGCCCCTGTCTTAGTAATTACAGGTTGGATAATTGGTCAACCCATGGATTTAGACTTTAATCCCTTTGAGTTAGTCGCAGTGGCCGTTTCAGTTTTAATTGCCAACTCTATTAGTTCCGATGGCAAATCCAATTGGTTAGAAGGAAGTTTACTCTTAGCAACGTATATTGTGATTGGGTTGGCGTTTTTCTTTCATCCGGTTGTCCCCGGAATTGGTTAACGTTTAATCACGATTCGTCATAGCCAGACTATCCTGTGACAAAAGGAAGACTCAATCTGTCATCTTGATAGAAACGATACAGTAATTCCTCGTCTTTAAACTCATGTTTATCCCAAGTGTGGTGTAGCCAACCTTGATCAATCAGTGACTGTCCCACTTTAACGGCATCCTTGCGGGAACAGTTGAGATAATCACATAACCAATCGACTAGTTCGGTTCCAATAATGGATTTTGGATAGACTCTCAGCTTCTGGCGATTGTTCTTGATTAAGCCGGAAGTTTCACGTATGGCTTCCACAAGTGCTGCTAAATCTTCCTTGGTTTCTGTCGTGGGCACGTTTTCGTCTAAGGGTTCCAGTTCCGAATCTTGATAGCACAGTACATATTTTTGATTCCGCTCATCCATTACTAAAATACACAGTTTGCCGGCATCCAGTTTTTCTCGGGCTTGTTGAATTGCAATCTCCCGTTCTGCTGCTAAATAAGATTCTCCTTTGGTAAATAACCATTGCCGATAAGCAATTGCAACCAGTTTTTCGACTTGTGAGTTATGACGTCGAATGGCTCGCTGAGGGCTAACTTGGTCAGCAGTAAGAATAAACATAGGATCAACCAGTCTGAATGGTATTACACTTATTATTGATTTTAATCATACATTTTTATTGCGGAAAGTAAAGTTTAAGGTGAAGAAATGCTTAAAAATCCCTGAGCATTCTTCCTCATTTTGCCCCAATCAACGCCAAAATAGAAAAGGACTTTGGAGAATTACGAATGTCAGATAATTTAAGAAGTAAAGCCGTTACTCAAGGGACACAACGCGCTCCCAACCGGGCCATGTTAAGGGCAGTCGGATTTGGGGATGACGATTTTACGAAGCCGATTGTGGGACTCGCTAATGGATATAGTACGATTACTCCCTGTAATGTGGGGATTAATGATTTAGCCCTCCGGGCGGAAGCGGCTTTTAAAGAAGCGGGAGCGATGCCCCAAATGTTTGGTACGATTACCATTTCCGATGGTATTTCCATGGGCACGGAGGGAATGAAATATTCTCTTGTTTCCCGTGATGTCATTGCCGATTCCATTGAAACGGTGTGTAATGGACAGAGTATGGATGGGGTGCTAGCGATTGGCGGCTGCGATAAGAATATGCCAGGGGCAATGATTGCCATGGCACGCCTCAATATTCCCTCGATTTTTGTTTATGGCGGAACAACCAAACCGGGACATTATGAGGGGAAAGATTTAACCATTGTCAGTGCCTTTGAAGCGGTGGGAGAGTATAGTGCGGGCAATATTGATCAAGCCCATCTCACTGAAATTGAACGCCATGCTTGTCCGGGGGCTGGTTCATGTGGGGGAATGTTTACTGCCAATACCATGTCCTCGGCGTTTGAAGTGATGGGGATTAGTTTGCCCTATTCTTCCACTATGGCAGCGGAAGATGCGGAAAAAGCCGATAGTGCTGAGAAATCGGCGTTTGCTTTAGTCGAGGCGATTCGTAAGCAAATTTTGCCCAGTCAACTTTTAACACGGAAGGCCTTTGAAAATGCGATTTCTGTGATTATGGCAGTGGGTGGCTCGACGAACGCAGTTCTGCATTTACTGGCGATTGCGAATACCATTGGTGTGGATCTGACCTTAGAAGATTTTGCGACAATTCGCGATCGCGTTCCGGTTTTATGTGACCTCAAACCGTCCGGTCGGTTTGTGATTACAAACCTCCATGATGTGGGTGGAATTCCACTCGTGATGAAAATGCTCCTGGAACATGGTTTACTTCACGGTGATACCCTCACAATTACCGGAGAAACCACCGCAGAAATCTTAAAAGATGTTCCCAGTACCCCACCCCCCAATCAAGAAGTGGTTCGCCAGTGGGATAATCCTGTGTATGCCCAAGGACACTTAGCGATTCTGAAAGGAAATTTAGCTGCAGAAGGGGCAGTGGCAAAAATTAGCGGCGTGAAAACACCAAAAATTACCGGTCCGGCGCGAGTGTTTGAGTCAGAAGAAGACTGTTTAGATGCGATTCTTGCTGGCAAAATTAACGCCGGAGATGTCGTCATTGTCCGCAATGAGGGTCCGAAAGGGGGTCCTGGGATGCGGGAGATGTTAGCCCCCACTTCAGCGATTATTGGCGCGGGTTTAGGCGATTCCGTGGGCTTAATCACCGATGGACGTTTCTCCGGTGGCACTTATGGTCTGGTGGTGGGTCATGTAGCCCCTGAAGCGGCGGTTGGTGGCAATATTGCCTTGGTAGAAGAAGGAGACACCATTACTATTGATGCTGCAGCGCGATCGCTGCAGCTTCATGTGAGTGATGAAGAATTAGCCCAACGTCGCAGCAACTGGCAACCGCCAGCGCCCCGTTATCCGCGCGGTGTTCTCGCTAAGTATGCCAAGCTCGTTTCTTCGAGTAGTTTGGGTGCAGTTACCGACTTAAATCTCACTTAGATCGGTCGAGTCATTGGGGCGGATCACGGTTCGCCCCAACTGAAATCCTGGGTCTATGCCGGTAAAGTTAAGATTTCAACTCCTTCTCGGGTCACCGCGATCGTATGCTCAAATTGAGCGGATAACTTCCCATCTTTTGTTACGGCTGTCCACTTGTCATCCAGCACTTGCGCTTCATAAGTCCCTTCATTAATCATCGGTTCAATGGTAAAAACCATGCCCGGACGGATCCGTTTTCCTTTTCCTTTAGTCCCGTAATGGGGGATTTGCGGTGCCGTGTGGAACACGCGATTAATGCCATGCCCCACAAAGTCGCGTACCACAGAAAACCCTTGGGCTTCTGCATACTCTTGAATGGCAGCGCCAATATCACCGATTCTTCCCCCCGGCTTGACCGCCGCAATCCCACGCATTAAGCATTCTTTGGTGGTTTCCACTAACTTTTTCGCTGCCGGTGAGGGGGTACCCACAATAAACATTCTGGAGGTGTCGCCATGATAGCCATCTAAAATTGGCGTGACATCAATGTTGATAATATCGCCATCTTTCAAGATTTCTTTTGCATTTGGAATCCCATGACAAATCACTTCATTGACACTGGTGCAAATCGATTTCGGGAAACCGTGATAGCCTAAAGGCGCACTGGTTGCCCCGTGGGCTTGGGTCCAGCGTTCCGCTTCATCATTGAGTTCTAAGGTGCTGACCCCAGGTTTAATCATTGTTTCTAGATGATCCAGGAGTGCTGCCGCTAACCGTCCAGCACTGCGCATTTTTTCAATTTCTCGATTTGATAATAAAGTAATCGTTTCGCTTCCCATGCGTTTGATTGATTCCTAGCAGATTCTATAATACTAAAATTAGCGATTTCCAATGGCTTGTGGCATCTCCACCGAGGATAATTCCCCATTTTGAATCCGCCAACACTGATCGGCCACTGACACTAATTCCTTAGCATCATGAGTGACCACTAATAGTGTCCAATGTTCTTTTAATTTTGCCAATAATTTCACTAATTGGCTGCGCATTGACCAGTCTAACCCGGCAGTGGGTTCATCTAACATCAGGACATTGGGCTGGCGGATTAATTGCACCGCTAAGGCTAAACGTCTTTGTTGTCCACCACTTAAGGCATGAGGCGAAGTATTCAAGGAAAGATGATCTAATCCCACTTCTTCTAAGGCATTTTTGACTTGGGTGAGACTTAACTCGGGATGACCAAAGCGCAATTCTTCTAGAATCGTTCCGCCACAAAAATGCCGTTCTGGAAACTGGAAAACCAGTCCGGCTAATTCTTGCAGATTATAAGACATGAGGGATTGACTCCCCCACAAAATTTCTCCTTTTGTTGGTTCGGCTAACCCCGATAAAATTTCTAAGAGAGTGCTTTTTCCAGAACCGCTAGGACCGATAATCAATCCTAACTGTTGGGGAGGAAGTTGTAGCGTGATTCCTTTTAAGATGGGTTCGGGAGTCGCGGGAGGATGATAAGTTAAATTTTTGAGATATAACATGCAGTGAGAGTAAAGACCTTAAAAGTATCAAGCCGAGCTATTCACTATTTTAAGGGAAAGCATGATTGTGGTGAGAGTCGAATTAATTTAGTAACTTCTATTTTGATATGCTTATTAGTTCTCTCAACTGCGTGTTCATCTGTTGGCACTTGCAAGCGCAAAGGATTAGTGCCTAAGGCATAATGTTGGCGACACTTATTCTTTGAGCACTGTTTGTTTGCGACTTGGCTTATCAATATGTAATTCACCGCCAACTGCCCAATTTTCTCGTTCAAATTCATCGATATGAATAGTGACCCATTCTGGTCGGGTTCCTAAATTTGCTACGAGGGTATCGGTAACAGCTTTCGCCAATTTACGCTTGTCTTCAACGGAATGACCGTCGGCAATTTGAATGGTAACAAATGGCATGGTATAACCTCCAATGTTAGTCAAGGTGATTCAGCATCAAACAGTCGATTTTTATTAAGACTGCATCTTTATTATCAAATTAATAATGATTAATTAATCCTTGATCGCTTCTTGCTTTGAGTAATAGTTCAACTGATCAGGCATTTGTTGCATGAACTGTGCGATCTGGCGAAGGGACTGCCCTTTGATCATCGCACTGATAATGATTCGCTAACAAAGCAGTCAGATTCTGTGGATCGACATAATTATATACAACTTTACCCGGCATCAGAATAAAGCTTGGGGCTTTTTTACATTGTTTTTGGCAGCCAGTGAGTTCAATTGAAACTTGATTTTTTAAGCCTAATTTTTCAAGCGCTTCTGCTAAAGCAAAATAGAGGTTTTTACCTCCCTTTTTCGCACAGCCAGATTTATAACAGAGTAAAATCTTCCCTTTTTTAGTCGGTGAAGTTGAGCCAAAAACAAGCGGTTTACGATCAGTATTCAGCTTTTCCAGGTGTTGCGTTTTCAGCTTTAAGCAACTCCCTTTTCCTACTCCTTTTTTCTCCAAGCTAACTAATAAATGATCGCCCTTGACCAGTTTTTGACTCACGGGTTTCCGTAAGTCTTTGGCAAGTTTAACCGCTATTGTCCGTTCTCCCACTTGCAACTGCATATATTTAAACGCGTTCTTGGGGTTGGGTAAAAAGCCGAGAAATTCGCCTTCGATTTGATGGGTTGCGATTGGTGCTTTTTTCTGTTTCATGAAATTGTTCCTTGGTTTTACTAAGTAACGACTAATGTTTTTTCCTCTTCTAAATCCTGAAAGAGAGGGGTACTCAAATACCGTTCGCCAAAACTGGGCTGAATCATGACAATCAGCTTGCCAGCATTTTCTTTTCTTTTGCCCACGGCAATGGCAGCGGCTAAAGCGGCGCCGGTGGAAATTCCAGAGAGTAAACCCTCTTCGCGGGCGAGACGACGACCATATTGAATCGCGTCTTCATCAGTAACGGTTATGACTTCATCAATGACATCAACCTTCAAGATTTCGGGTACAAATCCCGCACCAATGCCTTGAATCTTGTGGCTTCCAGAACTGCCTCCAGAAAGGATAGGGCTATTGGCGGGTTCAACCGCGATCGCGCTGAGTTCAGGTTTGCGCTGTTTGAGGGTTTCTGCCACGCCAGTGAGGGTGCCCCCTGTACCGACTCCAGCAATAAAAAGGTCAATTTCGCCATCGGTATCAGACCAAATTTCTTCGGCAGTGGTTTGGCAATGAATTTGGGGGTTAGCGGGATTTTGGAACTGTTGCGGCATAAAGCTATCGGGGAGACTGCTGGCGAGTTCTTCTGCCCGCGCGATCGCGCCTTTCATGCCGGCATTAGCCGGAGTTAACTCTAACTGCGCCCCATAAGCTTTCAACATCGCCCGTCGCTCTTGACTCATGCTTTCCGGCATGGTCAAAATAATGGAATAGCCTTTGGCTGCTGCTGCCATCGCCAGGGCAATGCCTGTATTGCCAGATGTGGGTTCAATGAGGACTGTTTTTCCAGGGGCAATTAAACCCGCTTGTTCAGCGGCATTAATCATACTAACGCCAATGCGATCTTTCACTGAAGCGGCGGGATTCATACTTTCTAATTTGACCACAATTTGAGCCAAACAGCCTTCAGCAAAGGGAATGGAATTTAAGCGAACTAAAGGGGTTTTTCCCACTAATTCTGTAATGTTATCGGCAATTTTCATCGGTATAAAAGGGACTTATTCTTGAGGTGAAGATTGGTTAGCAAGTTCGGGATAAAACCCTAATTGTTTAGAAAGCTCACGGGCAATAAACATTAGAAATTGAGAGGCTTCTTGATTATTTCCATGTGCCATTGCTGTCGCCACTTGGATTAAGGTTTTAATGAAGTCTTGATCCAGCAAATCGCTTCTAGAATCTAAGACATCTGGTTCTTTTCCATTTGGGCAATGGAGTAAGCGGTCAATTAATTCAAAATATTCTTCTTGGCGTTGATTATCAGTCATGATCGCTTTTCTTCTCTCTTATTTAAGACTTGTGGCTTCTATCAGTGATAATTTTCCCAAAAGAGGTGACTCTTTAAAAAGCTCTGGACTGTAGTAAATCGAAGTTAAAACCAAAGTCAGAATTAGAGCCAAAATTGTGACACTTCCCTCTTGATAGGGGTCTGGATATTTCATGATCTCTTCCTCAAAAGATAAAACTTTGGGATGGGATGAGATCTCTCTCTGCTATCGCACAGCAGAGGAGATCAAGGCATTTTTTAGTTCTTAAACGGCTAAAGCTTCGTGAGTGTGACAATTTTTTGGACAAATGCGGGCACACGCTTCACAACCGATACATTTGGCAGCATTAATAATGGTCATGACATAACGTTCGATATCGTCATCATCATCATCTTCATCATCAATCAATTCACCAAATTCATTCATGGCTTGCATTCCCAGAACATTGCGACCACAGACTTTATGGCAGCGACCGCAGCCGAGACAAACATCTTTATCAATTGCTGTAATAAATTTCGGTTCCCAGGTAGAACCATCTTTTGTGAAAGCTGTAAGTGTAGGCATGAGTTTTCTCCTCTGTTTAATTCGTGTGTACTGAGCATCATTAATAATCAAAATTACATTTGAATTACTAATGAAAAATTACAGTTTTGTCGCATTGAAAGTTTGAGGGAGTTTACTATCATCAGTTAACCCCTTAAAAGAAAGTTGCCAACCATTGGCTAAGGTTAAAATTTTGCCATCAGCCGTAATGGATTGCTCAACCACTTCTTCTTCCAAATCTTTCTTCGGAACATAAACTGATAAATGTCCGACTTGATTTTGATGCAACATGACTTTCATGAGTTTTAAGCCTTGTAAGTGGATAAGGATCAGTCTTGAAAAGAACCTAACCAACGGGAGTATATTGAGAGACTAAGTTCAATAACTCATCGGGGGTTAAATTGCGTTTTAACTCAACTGATAAGGTACGGATTGCCTCCAGCAGCGATCGCGCTTCTTGGGCACTGAGCGTAATTCCCTGTTGTTGTAGGAAGTTCACTAGCAGATGCTTACCAGAATGTTTGCCAATAACAAGATCCCGTTTACATCCGACTTCTTCTGGGGTAAAGGGTTCATAAGTCGCCGGATCTTGTAAAACCCCATGTCCGTGAATCCCCGCTTCATGGGCAAAGGCATTTTTTCCCACCACGGCTTTCCAAGGAGGAACATCATAGCCGGTGGCGTTGACAACAAATTCCGATAGGGCCTTAAATTGGCAGGTATCAATGCCAGTTTTGATGCCATAGATCTGCTTCAGTGCCATCACCACTTCTTCTAAGGCAGCATTACCGGCTCTTTCTCCAAAACCATTAACGGTGGTATTCACTGACGTTGCCCCTGCTTGAATGCCTGCTAAAGCATTGGCAGTTGCCATTCCCAAATCATTATGGGTGTGCATTTCCACCGTAATGTTGAGGCAGTTGACCAGTTGCTGAATTTTGCTGTAAGTGGTTAGGGGATCCAAAATCCCCACCGTATCGCAAAAGCGAAAGCGAGAAGCCCCCGCCTTCTGCGCCGCCAGCGCCACCTCAAGGAGAAAGTTGGGATCCGCACGGGAAGCATCTTCCCCACCGACAGAGATATACAAACCGCGATCGCGCGCATAGTGAACTGTCTTTTGGAGGCGATCAAACACCTGTTGTTTGTCCCCTTGAAATTTCACGGCGATTTGCCGATCTGAAACGGGAACCGAAATATGCACCCGCTGTACCCCACAGGCGAGAGAGGCATCAATATCCGCTTGCACCGCACGATTCCAACTCGTAATCTGGGTTTTTAAACCGAGGTGAGTGATCGTGCGAATGGCTTCGGCTTCGGCACCGCCCATGGCGGGAATGCCCACTTCCAGTTCTTGCACTCCGATCGCGCTCATGAAACTGGCAAAGGCAACTTTTTCCGCGACGGTGAAGGCAATACCAGCTGCTTGTTCACCATCTCTGAGGGTTGTGTCATTGATATGAATGGGTTGCATAATTTTGTCCTTTGTTGTTCGTCCTTGAACCAATGACGAATGACTATTGACCAATAAAGCCTAGGGTTAAGCTGTCGGGTGCGAGGAAATGATCGAGATGAAACGCCCGTTCTTCTGTCTTCAGGAGAATTTCTTCATACAGATAACGGGTCGCGCGATCGCCGACACTTTCCGTTTGCGCTGCTTGTGAGCGGAGTAATTCGATGATGCTCTGCTCTGCTACCAAATCATGCTCAATCATTTGGCGACAGTCAAAAATGCCATCCTCTTCTGGGGTAAAGCAGCACAGTTGAGCAAGTTTGCTAAAACTAGCTGCCGGGGTTCCACCCAAGCCATTTAAGCGTTCACCAATTTCATGGGCGTGACCTTGCACCGCCTCGTAACTTTCTTGGAAATAGTCATGAATCGAAACAAATTCTGACCCTTCAATCACAAAATGATGCTTGAGGTATTGCAAATAAAGACCTTGAAAGCTAGCAAGGGCAAGATTTAACCCTTCGCACACTGAAATCGTGATGTCTTGATCAAGACGAACCGGGTTCGTTTTTACATCTCCGAAAGCTTGAATAACGGTTTTTTGTGTCATATGTTTGAACTCCTAGTGATAAGAGGTGGCTAAAATGGACGTGGTCCAGCAGCGGTCTAACCAATCGGCTAACTCGGAACGCGAATTAGTAAACTGATGAACCGTGCTGCGGAGGAGCGTTGCCCCGACACAACCCTCGATTTCAACCCAGAGCGTGCCATCTTGGGGACACCAGCAGGAAATGCCTAACTCTTTTAAGCGACGATAAACCTGCCAGCGATCGCTACGTTGAATGGTGACGACTCGACTCACCAAGGCATCAGGGCGAGCCGCCCGTTCCCTAGAATTTAATTCTGAGGCGGGGTTGTCAGAGTGCTGAAATGCATTCGGCACAGCACCTTTGGCTTGCGAGTCCGAGATGATGCCTTCCTCAATCGAAGGCACCTGCTCTGACCGTTGTTCACCGTTGGTGAATTGATTCATAGTTTTCACCTCGACAGGAGGATAGGGTTTGTATTTGTTGTTCCAAAGTCTCAATCCGCTCTAAAAGTGAGCGAATCGTTGTTGCTTCTGGATCAGGAAGTTTGCCATGTTCCAGGGGACAACCATAACCCGTGCGAACAATCCGACCCGGAACCCCGACCACCGTGCAATCTTCTGGAACATCTCGCAGCACGACCGACCCCGCACCAACGCGCACATGATCCCCAAGATTGATATTCCCTAAAACTTTTGCTCCCGCCCCCACCACAACATTTTGTCCGAGGGTGGGATGGCGTTTTCCCGTTTGCTTACCTGTACCGCCTAAGGTGACATTTTGGTAAATTAAACAGTAATCTCCCACAATTGCAGTTTCGCCAACTACCACTCCCATTCCGTGATCAATAAAGACCCCTTGACCAATGCTTGCCCCGGGATGGATGTCAATCCCTGTGAGAAAGCGTCCGCAGTGGGATAAAACACGCGGTAGGAGAGGGACTTGTTTTCGCCACAGCCAATGGGCAAGCCGATGTAAAGCCAAGGCATGAACACCGGGATAACAAAGCAGGATCTCTAACCAGTTGTTCGCTGCCGGATCACGCTCAAAGATAATTTTGATATCATCCCAGATGATAAATCGAGAATGGCGAATTGACTTGAGGTGGCAGGGGCTTTGGCTCTTTTTTTGTTTGTGGGGAACTGTAAATGAGGGTTGCATAACTGTTGTTAGGGGTAGGTGAGCCGGTTCGGTTTTCATTGCTTTGTAATGCTCCTTATAGCAATTCCCGATTTGTTGCCAACAGTCATTGCTCAAGGTTAGATTGATTAGATTAATCAGAGGGTACTCATTAACTCTCGATCCAGATGAAATCGCGGTTTGAGCATTTAAAAAATTTCTTTGGGGGGCAACCTACTAGTATTTTGACCGATACCCCTGAGTATTATTTGGTCAAGCAACGAGTATTGAGTACTCAAGATGAAATGACTGATATCCCAGACCCACTCCAGCATCTAGGGAGCCATTCTCTTCAAAAATAAGGTACTCACCCTCGTATGAGACAGTACAAAGACAAAACCCAAGCAGGGTCTGTTTTGTAGCTTTTGTTACTCTTTTTTAAAATCATTAATTATTTCTGATCAAACTCACTCAAAATAATAATGTTAATTTAGATACGGATTGAAAAAAAACTGCATTGAATTCTCTCAAGCGACAAAGTAATAAAAGACAATTGAGTACAACGAACTGAGGGGGAATTTACCTAGGTGTAGTTCCCCAAAAGCCTTGCTCTCACTACAATTGGTCGAGAGTAACGCAAATACTAGTGGTGTCAGAAATAAATACTCACGCCCCTTCTAAAAATTCTCGTCCCGCGACCCACAAAAAAATTTTTCTCTGCACTAGACAAGGGTTTCAGGGACTGAGTACAACCTAATTATTTTAATAAAACAAACTCAGCAAGGCTTTTACCCTCACCGAAATCCCCGTTGCTATAACTGTCATAACTTCATCGAACTCATCTGAGACTGAGTTTGATTTAATTTCGGTCTGAGTCCACATCATGCGGAAGGCAATGCAATGTCACCCACTCCTTATTCCACGTTCCAAAAAGCCAAGGAAACTATAGCCCAATCAACACAAAGCTGTGGTTGTACTTCTCCGATGCCTCAAGCTCTTGATCCTAAACTTCAAGAAAGAATCGAGAATCATCCCTGTTACAGCGAAGAAGCACACCACCACTATGCCCGGATGCATGTTGCAGTTGCCCCCGCTTGCAACATTCAGTGTAACTTCTGTAATCGCAAGTATGATTGTGCGAACGAAAGTCGCCCTGGGGTGGTTAGTGAACTCCTCTCTCCGGAAGAAGCCGCTCATAAAGCACTCGTTATTGCTGGCAAAATTCCGCAAATGACTGTTTTAGGAATTGCGGGACCGGGGGATCCGTTAGCGAACCCCGAAGAAACCTTCCGTACCTTTGAGTTAGTAAGAGAGAAAGCACCAGATATTAAATTGTGCTTATCTACCAACGGCTTAATGCTTCCTGATTACATTGATCGCATCAAAGCATTAGATATCGATCATGTCACGATTACCATTAACATGATTGACCCGAAAATTGGCGCACAAATCTATTCCTGGGTGCGCTATCAACGGAAACGCTGGACGGGAGAAGCTGCCGCACAAATCCTTCACGAACGACAAATGGAAGGCTTAGAGGCGCTACAAGAAGCGGATATTCTCTGCAAAGTGAACTCTGTGATGATTCCGGGGATTAACGATCAACACTTGGTTGATGTTCATGAAGCAATTCAAGCGCGGGGGGCTTTCCTCCATAACATTATGCCCTTAGTCTCTGCCCCTGAACATGGCACGTACTTTGGCTTAAATGGACAACGCGGTCCCACGCAAAAAGAGTTAAAAGCCTTACAAGATCAAGTTGAAACGGCTGATGGTGGAGCAAGTAATATGAAAATGATGCGTCACTGTCGTCAATGTCGTGCCGATGCCATTGGTTTACTCGGTGAAGATCGCTCTCAAGAATTTACGAAAGACAAATTCTTAGAGATGACCCCGGAATATGACCTGCAAAAACGCCAAGAAGTTCACGGTGATATTCAGCAAATTAAGGCAGCGATGAAAGCAGCCAAAGCCGAAAGAGAAGCTGCGAAAAAACAACGAGGCGAAAAAATCTTCGTTGCAGTTGCCACAAAAGGCGGTGGCGTTGTTAATCAACACTTCGGTCATGCTAAAGAGTTTCAGATCTTTGAAGTGGATGGTGTGGAAGCAAAATTTGTGAGCCACCGTAAAGTTGACCATTACTGTCAAGGCGGTTATGGCGAAGAAGCAACCCTCAACAACATTATCAACACCATCCAAGATTGCAAAGCAGTTCTGGTTTCTAAAGTTGGGGATTATCCGAAAGAGCTCTTACAAAAAGCTGGGGTTGAACCCGTGGAAGGCTATGAAACCATTGATGCTTTAGCGTTGAAGTTCTACGAAGAATTTGTTGTTAGTCATTAGTCATTCGTGATCAAATTCCAAAAGACAAACAACCAAAAACAAATAACAGAGGACAAAAACCATGACTTACCAAATTTCTGAAAACTGTATTGCTTGTGGCAAGTGTTTACCGAGTTGTCCAACAGGCGCAATTACAAAAACCGACAACGGTCAATTCGCGATTAATCCTGATCTTTGTAATGACTGTGTTGGGGCTTACGGTGTCGCTCAATGTATGTCAATTTGTCCAACGAATAGCGGTTGCACTCCCTTGCTTTCTAGCGTGATTCAATCAGCACAAGCTGCTACTGCAAACTACTGGGATCAATGGTTTACAACCTATCAACGCCTCACCTCTCGTTTGCAAGCAAAACGAGAAACCCAATACTGGCACAGTTGGTTTGATGCCTATTCCCAAAAATTACAACGTTTGATTACTAGTCATTAGTCATTAGTCATTAGTCATTCGTTATCGAACCACAAAGGACAAAGGTGTTCCTGAGCCTGTCGAAGGACAAACAACAAAGGACAAACAACAGAGGACAAAAATAATGAATGAACCCATTTACCTCGACAACAATGCCACCACTAAAATCGATGAAGAAGCATTTGCTGCCATGCTGCCCTATCTCAGCATCTATTACGGCAATCCTTCGAGTATGCATACCTTCGGCGGACAAGTGGGTCGCGCAGTTCGTGAGGCAAGAGGGCAAGTCGCTTCCCTGCTTGGGGCTGAAGAGTCAGAAATCATCTTTACCAGTTGTGGCACGGAAGGGGATAACGCCGCCATTTTGGCAGCACTGAAAGCCCAACCGAACAAAAAACAGATTATCACCACTGAAGTCGAGCATCCTGCTGTCCTGAATCTCTGCCGAAAACTGGAGAAAGAAGGTTACACAGTGACTTATCTTTCCGTGAATCAAGAAGGTCAGCTCGATTTAGATGAACTACAAGCGTCAATCACAGGGAATACGGCTGTTGTTTCGGTGATGTATGCGAATAACGAAACCGGCGTTGTTTTTCCCATTGAGGAAATTGGGCAAATCGTTAAAGAATACGGTGCGCTGTTCCATGTGGATGCGGTGCAAGCGGTGGGAAAAATTGCCCTCGATATGAAAACGAGCACCATTGACTTCCTCACGCTTTCGGGTCATAAAATCCATGCACCGAAAGGAATTGGGGCATTATATGTGCGCAAAGGGGTTCGTTTTCGTCCTTATCTCGTCGGTGGACACCAAGAACGCGGACGCAGAGGCGGCACCGAAAATGTCCCCGGTATTGTGGCACTAGGACGAGCCGCAGAACTGGCTGAACAACATTTAGCGGGCGTTATTAAGGAACAACGGTTGCGAGACAAGTTGGAAGCAGGAATCTTGAGCACGATTCCCAATACTGTGGTCAATGGTACTCGCGCTCATCGGTTACCCAATACCACCAATATTGGCTTTAAGTACATCGAAGGAGAAGCCATTTTACTTTCTCTCGATCAGTATGGGATTTGCGCTTCTTCCGGGTCGGCTTGTACCTCGGGTTCGCTTGAACCCTCTCATGTTCTCCGCGCTCTGGGTTTACCGTATAGCCTCCTTCACGGTTCGATTCGTTTCAGTCTCTCTCGCTTTACCACCGAAGAAGAAATTGATCGCGTTTTAGAAGTTCTTCCCCCTATTATTAATCGCCTACGAGAACTTTCTCCCTTCAATAGCGATGAGGCGGGCTGGTTACAGGAACAAGAACAAGCATTAGTCATTGGTCATTAGTCATTAGTCATTTGTTTTTCCAATGGAGTTTAGATATGCGTTTAACTTTGGAGCTAACTGATCAAGTATTGTTTTTAATTTATCTAATTGTTCTTGGGTTAGTAAATGACGATAATAAGCTCTTCTCAACCAATGCTGTGTTTCATACAAAGAACCCCTTGCTATTTTCACAAATCTTTTATTGTCTTGAAAACTACCTCGACCTACCCCCTCAGCTATGTTTGCCCCAATACTATCTGCAGAGCGAATAATTTGTTTACCTACTGTATCTTGGGCTAATGATTGCCATTCTCCAACTATCCTCCAAATTTCTTCTGATAGTTCTTCTGCTAGCCGATACACATTCAAATCTTGAAACCGCTTACTAACCATTATCAACTCTAAGTAATGATCCAAAACAACTCTACTAGAAAATTAAACAGGAAGGATCAATCAGTTTCTCAACAACGAATGACCAACGACTAAAGACAAAGGACAAAACTATGTGGGACTATACCGAAAAAGTAATGGAACACTTCCATAATCCGCGCAATCAAGGCACGATCGCGCAGAAGCAGGAAGGAGAAACAATTGTCACTGGAGAAGTCGGGAGTATTGCTTGTGGCGATGCCCTCAAACTCCACCTCAAAATCAACGAAGCGACACAAACGATTCTTGATGCTCGCTTTCAGACCTTTGGCTGTGCCAGCGCGATCGCGTCCTCTTCTGTGTTAACCGAACTCCTTAAAGGCAAAACGGTTGAGGAAGCGTTAAATATAACGAACAAAGAAATTGCGACCTCTCTTGATGGCTTGCCGGAAGCAAAAATGCACTGTTCGGTAATGGGACAAGAGGCGTTAGAAGCGGCAATTTATAACTATAAAGGGATTCCCCTTGATATTCACGAAGAAGATGAAGGAAATCTTATATGTGAGTGTTTTGGTGTAACGGATACAAAAATTAAACGCATTATTCGTGATAATAATCTTATAACAGCAGAACAAGTTACTAACTATGTCAAAGCTGGTGGCGGTTGTAGTTCTTGTCTCGCTGATGTCGATGATTTACTCGCAGAAATTGCCACTGAAAAAGAGAAAAGTCTAGAAGTTGCCACTGAACTTGCTAACACCAATCCGTCATTTTCTGCCGAGCCAAAAGTTTTAACCAACCTCCAAAAAATCACGTTTATTCAACAAGTGATTGACGAAGAAATTAGACCCGTTTTAGCAGAAGACGGCGGCGATATGGAACTATTTGATGTGGAAGGAGATGTTGTCAAAGTCATTCTTAAAGGTGCTTGTAGCGGCTGCGCCTCTTCCACTGAAACCTTAAAACTTGCCATTGAAGCCACACTTAAAGACCGAATTTTACCCACCTTAACCGTGGAGGCAGTATAAGACCATGTTAATTTCCTATCCCAGTCATGACGGAGCGCGATCGCCTCCAAAGCCGAGCTTTCACGCCAATCCATTAGTCGTCACTCCTTGATTATCGCCCAAACCACATAACCAAGGACTAATGACAAAGAACCCATAATCAACCCTCAAATTTTCACGGAGACATTAACCATGAGACAGATTGCATTTTACGGAAAAGGCGGAATCGGAAAATCCACCACTTCTCAAAACACGCTCGCAGCTCTTTCTGAAACCCAACGGGTGATGATTGTCGGCTGTGACCCGAAAGCAGACTCCACCCGCTTAATGCTGCACACCAAAGCGCAAACCACAATTCTCCACTTAGCTGCCGAACGCGGGGCAGTGGAAGACCTGGAACTCGACGAAGTCTTACTCTCTGGCTACAACAACGTGCGTTGCGTTGAGTCTGGCGGTCCTGAACCTGGCGTTGGCTGTGCAGGACGCGGCATTATCACCGCCATTAACTTCTTAGAAGAAGAAGGCGCTTATGAAGATATTGATTTCGTTTCCTACGACGTATTAGGGGACGTTGTCTGCGGTGGGTTTGCTATGCCGATTCGGGAAGGAAAAGCCCAAGAGATTTATATTGTCACCTCCGGTGAAATGATGGCAATGTACGCTGCTAACAACATTGCTCGGGGGATTCTCAAATATGCTCACTCTGGCGGAGTGCGTCTCGGCGGTTTAATTTGCAACAGCCGTAAATGTGACCAAGAACATGAACTAATTGAAGCCCTTGCCGAAAAACTGGGCACACAGATGATTCACTTTGTTCCTCGTGACAACGTAGTGCAACAAGCTGAACTGCGCCGGATGACGGTTATTGAATATCAACCGGATCACCCGCAAGCCGATGAGTATCGTGAACTCGCCCGCAAAATTGAAGAGAACAAAAACTTAGTCATTCCGACTCCCATTGATATGGATGAACTGGAAGCACTTCTAGTTGAATTCGGCATTATTGACAGCGATGAAGAGTACAAAAAAGCCCTTGAAGCTGAAAAACAAGGGACAAGCGTCTCGGTGTAACTGACTGAGTTTTTAGGGATGGGAAAGAGAGTGGGGCTCTCTCTCCTATCCCCCAAGCCAAATCTAATTATGTTTAAGGAATAACATCATGTCAATTGTAGAACGAAATCAAGAATTAATTAAAGAGGTTCTCGAAGCCTATCCAGAGAAAGCCGAGAAACGACGTAGTAAGCACCTCAATGTTCAGGAAGAAGGAAAATCCGACTGCGATGTTAAATCGAATAAAAAATCAGTTCCAGGCGTTATGACCACCCGTGGTTGTTCCTTTGCTGGGGCAAAAGGCGTGGTCTGGGGTCCCGTGAAAGATATGATTCACCTCAGTCACGGTCCTGTCGGCTGTGGTTACTACTCCTGGGCGGGTCGTCGGAACTACTACACCGGCACCACTGGCGTTGATACCTTCGGCACCATGCAGTTTACCTCTGACTTCCAAGAAAAAGATATTGTTTTTGGCGGGGATAAAAAACTGGATAAACTCATTGATGAAGTGGAAACCCTCTTCCCTTTAAACAATGGCACCACGATTGAATCAGAATGTCCGGTTGGGTTAATTGGGGATGATATTGAAGGCGTTGCCCGTAAAAAAGGCAAAGAAACGGGCAAACCTGTGATTCCCGTTCGTTGTGAAGGATTCCGTGGGGTTTCGCAATCGTTAGGTCACCACATTGCTAATGATACGGTCCGAGACTGGGTATTCCCAAAAGCGGATGAATATCGCAAAACCGAAGATGGGTTTGAAAGCACCCCTTACGATGTCAACATCATCGGTGACTACAACATTGGGGGAGATGGCTGGCCCAGCCGTCTCTTGCTGGAAGCCATTGGCTTGCGGGTGATCAGTCAATTTTCAGGGGATGGCACCTTCAATGAGGTGACAATGGCGCCTTTAGCCAAAATGAATCTCATCCACTGCTATCGTTCCATGAACTACATCTGCCGTCACATGGAAGAAACGTATGGCATTCCTTGGATGGAATATAACCTATTTGGTCCGACGCAAATTGCCAAATCTCTGCGGAACATTGCGGCTCAGTTTGATGAAACGATTCAGGAAAATGCGGAGCGAGTAATTGCCCAGTATCAAGCTGATATGGATGCAGTGATTGCCGAATACCGTCCCCGCTTAGAAGGCAAAACCGTGATGATTATGGTCGGTGGATTGCGTCCTCGTCACATCATCCCCGCCTTTGAAGATTTGGGAATGGACGTAATTGGAACGGGTTATGAATTCGGTCATAACGACGACTACAAACGGACTGCCGACTATGTCAAAGATGGCACCATTATCTATGACGATGTCAGCGGTCATGAGTTTGAGGAATTTGCGAAAAAACTGAATCCAGACTTGATTGCAGCGGGGATTAAAGAAAAATACGTCTTCCAAAAAATGGCGTTGCCCTTCCGTCAAATGCACTCCTGGGATTATTCCGGTCCTTATCACGCTTATCACGGCTTTGCGGTCTTCGCTCGTGATATGGATTTAGCGATTAACAACCCCACCTGGAGTTTAATCGAAAATCCTTGGAAAAATTAGTAGCTAGCTTGGGTTGAGGTCACAAAACCCAATCGCAATTTGTTCGGGGGTGAACAACGATCCCCCCTAGCCCCCCTTAGAAAGGGGGGAACTAAACCAAGGATGTTGGGTTTCACTTCGTTCTACCCAACCTACCTTCAACTAACGACAAAGAACAAATAATAAGAACAAAGGTAACGTCATCATGACTGAGAACACAGAAAACACGAACAAGGAAAACATAGTAATCGCCTCCGATCCTCATGAAGTGCAAGACCACTTTGATCTCTTCCAGACTGACCCCTATCAAAAACTCTTTGAATACAAGCGTCAGTTTGAAGGGGCGCACAGCAAGGAAGAAATCACTGAAGTTGGCGAATGGACAAAAACTTGGGATTACCGTGAGAAAAACTTTGCTCGTGAAGCCTTAACCATTAACCCCGCGAAAGCCTGTCAGCCTTTAGGTGCTTTATTCCTAGCTGCAGGCTTTGAAGGGACGCTTCCTTACTCTCATGGCTCACAAGGTTGCGTGGCTTATTTCCGGACTCACCTCACTCGTAATTATAAAGAACCCTTCCAAGCGGTTTCTTCTTCCATGACTGAAGATGCTGCGGTGTTTGGCGGTTACAAAAATCTGGCTGACGGGCTTGCCAACTGCTACACCCTTTATAAACCGAAAATGATTGCATTATGCACCACCTGCATGGCAGAAGTCATTGGGGATGACTTGAGTGCCTTCGTTGAAAACGCCAAACATGAGGAAGCAATTCCCCAAGAGATTCCGGTTCCTTTTGCTCATACACCCAGCTTTGTCGGCTCTCATGTTACGGGCTATGACAATATGCTCAAGGCAATTCTCGGCAATCTCACGAAAGGAAAGAAAGCAGAGACCACCAACGGCAAGTATAACTTTAACCTCGGCTTTGATCCTTATGTGGGCAATATTCGTGAACTGAAGCGGATTCTGAACTTGTTTGAACTGGACTACACCATCCTTTCCGACAATGCCGATGCGTTTGATGCTCCCAATACTGGCGAGTTGGAAATGTACAACGGTAAGACGACGTTAGAGGAAGCGGGTGATTCGATTAACGCCGAAGGCAGTTTCTTTTTCCAAAAATATACGACACCTAAAAGTCAAGCCTTCTTTAAGGAAGCGGGTCAGGAAACCTTTAATTTCCGCCCCTTTGGCATTCGTGGCACTGATGAATTTATTACGAAGCTGTCAGAAATTAGCGGTAAGGAAGTTCCACAGCAACTCATAGAAGAACGCGGTCGCGCAGTGGATGCGATGACAGATTCCCAAGCCTGGATTCACGGCAAGCGCGTTGCCTTATATGGCGATCCGGATCATGTATTTGGTTTAGTTAACTTCCTCTTAGAATTAGGTGCTGAGCCCGTTCATATTGTTGTTTCCAACAGCAACAATAAATTTGAAAAAGAACTGCAAGCAGTGCTGGATGCAAGCATCTACGGTCAAAAAGCAACGATCTGGGGCAAAAAAGACCTCTGGCACTTGCGGAGTTTAATGTTTACTGAACCGGTGGATTTATTGATTGGTAACTCTTACGGGAAGTATCTCTGGCGGGATACCGAAACACCTTTTGTTCGCATTGGCTATCCCATCTTTGATCGCCACCATATGCACCGCTATGAAACCCTTGGCTATCGTGGCGCGTTTAATCTCCATAACTGGATTGTGAATACCATTCTCGATGAGCTTGATCGCAAGACCATTATTCCGGGAAAAACTGATATTTCCTTCGATTTGATTCGTTAATGATTGGTCATTCGTCATTGGTCATTTGTCATTGGTTATGCCGGCAAGTGGTCAATGACTGACTACAAGACAGAGGACAAAACTATGAAATTAGATGAGGTTGAACTCGATCGCGAGCCGGATTTTGACCTAGAGTGTAAGGTTCGAGTCCGTAAAAACATAAAAAATGATGGCACTTTCCCTGGGGCAGAAATTGGCGAAAGGCTCGTTAATAAAGGGGAAGAAGGCTACATCATTGGCATTGGTACGTTTTTGCAAACTGCTTATATTTATTCGGTTCATTTCTTAGAAAGTGGCAATGTCGTCGGTTGTCTCGCCAAAGAATTGGAACGGGTTAGTGATTAGTCACTAGTCATTGGTCATCGGTCATTCGGCTACCCAGGACTAACAACAAAGGACAAAAAAATGACAAAACCAAAAACCGCAGACCTCCTAACGGAACCGGGTTGCGAACACAATCACAAAAAAGGACAACAGGGCAAGAATAAAGCCTGTCAGCAGCAAGCGAAACCCGGGGCAGCACAAGGGGGCTGTGCCTTTGATGGCGCGTCAATTACGTTAGTTCCGATTACCGATGCTGCCCATCTCGTTCATGGACCGATCGCGTGTGCGGGCAATTCTTGGGGCAGTCGCGGCAGTCTTTCTTCGGGTGCAACCCTTTACCAACTGGGCTTTACCACCGACATCAGCGAAAATGACATTATCTTTGGCGGTGAGAAAAAGCTATATAGCGCGATCGCGCAAACGATTGAACGCTATAATCCAGCAGCGGTTTTTGTTTACTCCACCTGCGTTACTGCCCTCATTGGCGATGATATTGATGCCGTTTGCCATACCGCCAGTCAAAAGCTAGGCAAACCCGTGATCCCGGTTCATTCCCCGGGTTTTGTGGGAAGTAAAAACTTAGGCAACCGACTTGCCGGGGAAGCGTTACTGGATCATGTGGTGGGAACCGCCGAACCCGAGTACACCACCCCTTACGACATTAATTTAATTGGCGAATACAATGTTGCCGGGGAACTGTGGGGAGTGCTTCCCCTCTTTGAAAAAGTTGGCATTCGCGTCCTCTCCAAAATCACCGGTGATGCAACGTTTGAGGAAATTTGCTACGCCCATCGTGCCAAACTGAATGTGATGATTTGCTCCAAAGCCCTAATCAATATGGGGCGCAAAATGGAGGAAAGATATGGCATTCCTTATCTGGAAGAGTCTTTTTATGGCGTTGCCGATCTCAATCGTTGTTTACGGGATATCGCGCAAAAATTAGGCGATTCTGAATTACAGGCCAGAGTGGAAACGGTCATTGCTGAAGAAACGGCGAAACTGGATCTTGCCCTTGCCCCTTATCGCGAGAGACTACAAGGCAAACGCATTGTCCTTTATACCGGTGGCGTGAAAAGTTGGTCGATTCTTTCTGCGGCCCAAGATTTAGGGATCAAAGTGGTTGCCACTAGCACGAAGAAAAGCACCGAGGAAGATAAAGCCAGAATTAAGCAATTATTGGGTCAAGATGGCATTATGCTCACTCAAGGTAATGCGAAAGAACTTTTGCGCGTCGTTGCGGAAACAAAAGCCGATATGCTCGTTGCTGGGGGGCGCAACCAATACACTGCCCTCAAAGCCCGGATTCCTTTCCTCGATGTCAATCAAGAACGCCATCACACTTATTCGGGTTATGTCGGACTGGTCAATATGGCGAAAGAGTTTGATCATGCTTTGCATAGTCCGATTTGGGAACAAGTCCGGCAGCCTGCGCCTTGGGAAACAGTTAGTCATTAGTCCTTGGTCATTAGTCCTTGGTTGTTGGCTTTCATGCAAAACAAGTGACTAATGATAAATCACGACGAATGACAAATAACAAATGACGAAGGACAAATAACCATGACTACGATTAAAAGTCCTAAAAAACCCGTTGCAGTTAATCCGCTGAAGCAGAGTCCGCCGTTAGGGGCTGCGTTAGCCTTCCTCGGTTTGAAAGGGATGGTTCCTCTGTTCCATGGTTCGCAGGGTTGTACGGCGTTTGCAAAAGTGATTTTAGTGCGCCATTTCCGGGAAGCGATTCCGGTTGCTACGACTGCCATGAGTGAGGTTTCAACGATTTTGGGCGGTGAAGACAATATTGAACAGGCGATTTTGACTTTGGTGGAAAAAGCCCAACCGGAAGTATTGGGGTTGTTAACGACGGGGTTAACGGAAACGAGAGGGGATGATATGCCCCACATCCTCAAATCAATTCGTCAGTCGCATCCAGAACTTGATGATTTACCGATTATTCTGGTCTCCACACCGGATTATAAGGGCGCGTTACAAGAAGGGTATGCAGCAGCGGTGCAGGCGATTGTTGCTCATGATTATGGGACGCCAACGGAAGTTTCTCAAGACCCAGTGACGATTTTAGCGGGATCTTTGCTCAATCCCGGCGATGTGGCGGAAATTAAAGAAATCGTAGAAGCGTTTGGCTTAAAACCGTTAGTGATTCCTGATCTGTCAGAGTCGATGGACGGACATTTAGAGGATGATGATTATTATGCTAAAACCCCTGGTGGCACTGCTTTAGAGGACTTGAAACAGTTGGCGCGATCGCGCTTTACTATTGCCATTGGCGAAAGTATGCGTCCGGCAGCAGAAACCCTCCAACAAAAATATGGTACCAATTACACGGTTTTTCCCCGTTTAACGGGCTTAAATGCAGTTGATCAATTGATCTGGTTACTGGCTCAAATGGCGACTGATCTTGATCGGGGGAATGGGGAATGTCAGCCAAACATCCCGACAAAATATCAACGTCAGCGTCGGCAACTGCAAGATGCGATCCTCGATTCCCATTTCTTTTTTGGCGGTAAAAAAATAGCCCTTGCTTTAGAACCGGATCTCCTCTATCAAACCAGTTGGTTATTAACTGAAATGGGGGCAAAAATCAACGCTGCTGTCACCACTACTTCATCTCCAATTCTGGAGCAATTACCCACTGATAGCGTTATAGTTGGCGATTTAGAAGACTTAGAAAATTTAGCAACGGATTCCGATTTAATTATTACGAATTCTCAAGGAAAAAGAGTTGCTGATCAGCTCAATGTTTCCCTGTATCGGTTAGGCTATCCCATTTTTGATCGCTTGGGGAATGGGTCACGATGTTGCGTTGGCTATCGCGGAACGATGCAAACCTTATTTGAGATTGGTAATCTTTTTATCGACAATACGCATTAGAAGTTAGGAGGTTGGAAAAATGAAAGTTGCATTTGCAACCCAAGACAATATTCATATTAATGCTCATTTTGGTTGGGCAAAAAAGTTTGATATTTACGATGTTTCGGTTGAAGGCTATCACTTTCTGCAAACCATCGACTTTGGCGAAAATCTCAAGGAAGATGGCAAAGAAGATAAGTTAATTCCGAAAATGAATGCCGTTGCTGATTGCGCGATCGTCTATGTTTCTGCCATTGGCGGTAGTGCAGCGTATCGGTTACTGCAAGCCGAAGTAACCCCCCTCAAAGTAGAAAACCAAGAAGAAGAAATTACCAATGTTCTCGATAGTCTGATCCAAACCTTAGGGAATCCACCCCCTTGGTTACGAAAGACATTAAGAGGAAAAGTTAAGTTGTCTAATTTCGATGAATAAGTTCTAAAAATAATGAGGAATGACTCATGACTAAACCCGCACCAATCCCCGAAGCAGACTCCGAATTAGTGGCAGAAAATGCCTTTCTTCAAGAATTAGTACAGCAAGTCCGTGCTCAAGATAATTATGGTGTTTACCGCAGTTGGAAAGATGAATTAGTCATTGCGAACTTTGTTGTACCGAAGGAAAAGAAACGAGAAATTTCTGTAGAGAATAATGTTGATCTCGCGACACAGTTAAGAATTCTTTATTTCCATCGCGCGATCGCAGCACGGATTGAAAAAGAAACCGGAAAACTCTGTCAAGTTGCTATTGATTTATCCCACGAAGGCTTTGGCTGGGCACTGGTTTGGACCGGACATTTAATGGTTGTCTCTCGCACGTTACGAGATGCTCACCGTTTTGGCTATCCCTCTTTCAAAAAGTTAGCTGCCCAAGGGGAACGCTTTGTGGAATCAGGAATTAAAGCGATTGAACAATTTCCGGATGCTGCTAATGCTTAATGATTATCTATGAATCAAACCACAGAGACACAGAGGACACAAAGAGTTTATAAACTCAACTGTAATTTAATTTTGGAGAGAGGATGTTACTAATTTATAGTCTTTGAGATGAACATGAATAAGGAAAATGGAGGAGAAAAATATGATTCAATTTGTTACTCCAAAACCAACCCCGGAAGCTGTGGCTGATTTGAAGAAAAGAGTCAAACGTCTCAGTAGTAAAGCCGGTCAAATGAAAATGGATCTCCATGATCTGGCAGAAGGCTTACCGACTGATTACGAAAAACTTATTGACGAAGCCACAAAAACTTACGAAATCTATCAACAATTAGCTGAACTGAAACAACAACTCAAAACTTGGGAGGAACAATTACAATGACTTTTTCTGAAACCAAACCTAAAACTTTAGCTGCTTTTAAAAGTCTGACCACTGCCGAAGAGTATTTACAGTTTTTTGAGATTGATTATGATCCGCAATTTGTTAACGTCAATCGTCTCCATATTCTCAAACAATTTTCTTTATTACTGAAGGACGTTGATCAGGCGTTCCCTGATCTGAGTGAAGCGGAAAGATTAGAGAAATATCGTCTTGCCTTAGAAGAAGCCTATCAAGTGTTTCTCACTTCTAGTCCCCTAGAAACAAAGCTATTTAAGGTCTTTCAAAACAAGCCAAAAAACTTTGTTTCCTTAAATGACCTAACCGCAAAAGCAGAAGAATGATGTTAACCCCAAAAGAACGAGAACGTTACAGCCGACAAATGCAGCTTCCTGAGTTAGGGGAGGCGGGACAAAATGCCCTGAAAAATAGCACTGCCCTGGTTTCTGGGGTGGGGGGGTTAGGGGGAACCGTTGCCCTATATTTGGCGGTGGCGGGAATCGGTAAATTGATTCTCGTGCGGGGTGGGAATCTGCGTTTGGATGATATGAACCGGCAGATCTTAATGACCGATGACTGGGTGGGTCAACCGCGAGTGACGAAAGCACAGGAAACCTTGAATCAAATCAATCCTGATGTGGAAGTGAGCGCGATCGCGCAATATATTACTTCGGAAAATGTCGATTCTTTAGTTCAAAGTGCCGATATTGCCCTCAGTTGCGCCCACAATTTCCCAGAACGGGATTTACTCAATGGGGCTTGTGTGCGGTGGGAAACCCCCATGGTTGAAGCAGCAATGAACAGCATGGAGGCCTATCTCACCACGATTATTCCCGGTGAAACCCCTTGTCTGTCTTGTCTGTTCCCAGAAAAACCCGATTGGGATCGTCGCGCTTTTGGCGTTCTCGGTGCAGTTTCCGGCACACTCGCCTGTTTGGCTGCGTTAGAAGCGATCAAGGTGATTACAGGACTCGGTAAACCCTTATCAGGCTATTTACTCAACATGGATTTAGCCCATAGCGAGTTCAAAAAACTCCACCTGTACAAAGATCCGAATTGTCCCGTGTGCGGTGAGACTAACAACGCCAGAAGTCCACTCACCCAAAATGCTATCCCGATTTGTCCTTAGTTGTTAGTCCTTTTTCCCAATGACGAATGACGAATGACCAATGACTAATGACCAATGACTAATGACCAATGACCAATGACTAATCCAAAAGGAGACCTCCCATGACTGTTTACTTAAGCGAAAAAGCAGCTTTCAAACTTAAGAGTCTTCTCCGCCAAAACAACGGCGATCGCGTTCGAGATCGAGGGATCCGAGTTGCTGCTGTTCACGGCGGGTGTAACGGCTTTGAATATGCCATGAATATCGTCGATCGCGCTGAAACTGATGATATTGCTGATCAACAATATGACATCAATATCTATCTCGATCGCCCTAGTGCCCCCTACTTAGACGGGGTTGTTATCGATTTTATCGAAGGCTTAATCGAAAGCGGTTTTAAGTTTGAAAACCCCAACGCAACCGAGGCTTGTAGCTGTGGCAAATCTTTCTCTGTCGCAAACTGCAATCCCACGGCTGTGCCTTGCAGCTAATCAACTTAATTCTATTGAAAATAAGGAGAATCATCATGACGACTACTTACAAAGTTCGCCTCATCAAAGGTAAAAAGAAAAAACCCCCCGAAGTTGATGTCACCCTTGAGATTCCTGAAGACGAATATATTCTCGATGCAGCCGAAGAACATGACGTAGAATTACCCTCTACCTGTCGTTCGGGCGGGTGTTCTAGTTGTGTCGGCAGAATGGTGGAAGGAGAGGTCGATCAAGACGATCAAAGTTTCTTAGATGAAGACCAAATTGCTAAAGGTTTTGTCTTACTTTGCGTCGCTTATCCTAAATCCGACTGTACTATTAAAACCCATCAAGAAGCCTATTTGGTCTAGTTTTGTCCATTGAAAATCAATATCGGGGTTAACAGCAGTTAGCCCCGATCGTTACAGAAGCCACCATGATCAAAACTACTTTCGCTTGGAAAAATCTTCTCCCTTTTTTTTGGGGAAGTTTAGTGGGAATAATGGGTGGATTAATTGGTTTGGGAGGGGCAGAGTTTCGATTACCAATTTTGATCCAAATTTTTAGATATCGTACCTTACAAGCGATTATCCTCAATTTAGTGGTTAGCTTAATTACTGTTATTTTCTCATTATTATTCCGTAGTGAAACCATTAGTTGGAATTTGTTATTCGCCAACTCACCCATTATTATCAATATCTTAGCCGGTTCGTTATTTGGGTCTTATATTGGAGTTAACTCTGCAACTCGAATTAACGAAAAACAGTTAAATAAAATTGTTGTTATCTTCCTGATTTTTATCAGTTTTATTTTAATTGGACATGAGCTAATTTTTAATCTGGATACGTGGGAAATTGCCAGCTATTTTCAAATCATCGCAGCCTTAGTTGCTGGTGTCGTAATTGGAATTTTCAGCAGTTTGCTAGGTGTTGCCGGAGGAGAACTCATTATTCCCACAATTATTCTGATTTTTGCGGTTGATATTAAACTCGCAGGGAGTTTAAGTCTTGCCATTAGTGTTCCCACCATTTTAATGGGTTTATTTAAGTATCATCGCCAACATAAACTACGAGAGATTAAATCCGAATCGGGTTTTATTTTGATGATGGGGATGGGATCAATAGTTGGTGCATTTATTGGCAGTTATCTGTTGCAATATTTTGCCAGTTCTATTCTTTATTGGATTCTGGGCACAATTTTATTGATTTCTGCCTTTAAACTAGCAAAGCATTAATCGCTTTACTAAGAAGATATTTTTTGTATTTTGATTGACAGTTTTCTTCAGATAATTTTCGCTACTTTGATAAAAATGGAGGAAGCATAAATGAATTGTTACGATTGCCATCAAAGCTGTCATCCTAAACGACGTAGGGGACGTTGGCATTTCTTAAACTCTCTTTCCCAACCCCGAGCCAAAAATAACGTTTCTGCAGAGGGAACAAAGATTGCACTGGTTGGTTCTCCAAATGTCGGTAAAAGTTTAATTTTTAACTTACTCACTGGAACTTATGTTACTGTTTCTAACTATCCCGGAACAACAGTTGAACTGACAGCAGGAAAAGCGATTATTGCCGGTGAAAAAGTGACGTTTTTTGATACGCCCGGAATGTATTCTCTGCTACCCATTACGGAAGAAGAGAGGGTGAGCCGAGATTTGATTATGAACCAAAAAATGGATTTAATTATTCATGTAGTAGAAGCGAAACATTTAGGGCGAATGCTGAACTTAACACTACAGTTAATTGAAACCCAATTGCCGGTTATTTTAGTGGTGAATATGATTGATGAAGCCGAAAAATTGGGCATTCACCTGAATGAAAATCGACTGACAGCAAAATTAGGCGTTCCAGTTGTTTTGATGTCAGCAGCACGCAAAGTCGGACTTAAACAATTAATCGCTCAACTCACCCACTATGTCCAGCCCACTCTTATATCCGTTACCCATTGAACGTGCGATTTCTAAGATTGAGTCCTTATTAGAAAATCGTACAGATGCCATTTCTTCTCGTAGCATTGCTTTACTTTTATTGCAACAAGATGCGACTTGGAAAGCGCGTCTGCAAAATGAGCCCTATTTCCCAGAAATTGAAAAAATTATAACGGAAACTCAAGCCAAGTTTTCCGACTCTCTTGGCTTAGAAATTGCCCAATCTCGCCATCAACAAGCGATGGCAATTGCCGAGGAAGTAACAACTCACAACACTAAAAAACAAGCGGTAAAGCAGGAGTGGTTACATCAATTAACCACGCATCCGCTTACCGGAATTCCCATTCTTTTTTTAGTCCTCTATTTTGGAATTTATCAGTTTGTCGGAGTCTTTGGTGGGGGAATCTTAGTCGATGGCATTGAAGGCTTTTTTGAGTCGCAAATTAACCCCGTTGTTAATACCATTATTGCAACGATTTTTCCTTGGCAAGTGCTGCAAGATTTATTGGCCAATGAATATGGAATTATTACCTTAGGGATGCGTTACGCGATCGCGATTGTTTTACCGGTTGTTGCAACGTTCTTTTTAATGTTTTCCCTATTAGAAGATAGCGGCTATTTACCCCGCCTTTCCTTATTAGTGGATCGTTTATTTAAAACCATTGGCTTATCCGGGCGATCGATTATTCCCCTGATTTTAGGCTTAGGCTGTGGGACAATGGCAACGCTGGTGACGCGTTGTAGCCCTCCTCTCCCAAGAACCTGCAGCCTTATTGGTTTGGGCGTTAGTGATGATGGGAATCTTTTTAGGCATTGGTTTCTTAGCCGGAAAAGCGGTTCCCGGACAAGCCTCGTGTTTTTACATGGAAATTCCCCCGTTAAGAGTTCCCCGCTTACAAGCAATTCTTACCAAAACTTACGTCAGATTGAAATGGTATTTCTGGGAAATTTTACCCTTATTTATCGTTGCTTCGGTTTTAATTTGGATGGGCCAACTCACCGGTTTATTTAATGTCGTTGTCAGTGGCTTAGAACCGGTTGTGGTGGGGTTAGGTTTGCCTACAGAAGCAGCACCCACTTTCCTTTACGGCTTTTTCCGTCGCGATTATGGGGCAGCCGGAATGTTTGATTTGCATTCCTCAGGCATTTTAGCAGGACAACAATTAGTGGTCGCAGCGGTAACATTAACCCTGTTTATTCCTTGCATTGCCCAACTGCAATTTATGTTCAAAGAACGTGGGTTAAAAACGACGATCGCGATCGCGAGTTTTGTCATTTTCTTTGCTTTCTCTACAGGCTACATTCTCAATCAAATTTTTACCCTCATGGAGTTCAATTTTTAAGATGCTAACGCAAGGTTTTTCTGTTTACTATTCCCCGCTCAACTTTTTAGAAGCACGAACTGAAGGCAAAATTACTGCCATTAGAAATCAAGACGAGGAGATGCTCAATAAATTATTAGCAATGGGACTTTATAAGGGAAGTTATATTACCCTTGAACAAACTTTTCCTGCTTTTGTGATTAAAGTCGGTCAAACTCGCCTTGCCATTGATGAAGAAGTTGCCCAGTCCATTAAAGTGAGAGTCACTTCACCATAATCATGGCTTCAGCTTGCTACGAAAGTAGCAGGAGATACAGATGCGTCCTTTATCATGGGACTAGCCTAAATAATGACAAAGGACGATTTAGAGTTACTCAACCGCGATCGCGACATCCGTTGATTTAATTAAAGCATACGCTTCTTTTCCTTCGACTAACTCTAACCGTTCTGCTGAAGACTTTGTAATCACAGAAACCACTTCTACTCCCGGTGCAATTTCTATTGTGATTTCAGCATTAACTGTTCCTAAATTGACGTTTTTTACCGTCCCTTTAAAAGAATTTCGAGTGCTTAATTTCATCAGTTACTCCTCTGATCATTTAGCTAAATTTACTAGACACTAAGTATTATATACTAACCCCTTAAAAATCACTATATTTTTGGAGAAAAGAACATGAAAAATCGCAAAATTTCCAGTTTTTTGAGTCTTGGTATTGTCTCTTTACTATTCCTAACTGGATGTGAAAGTCCTGAAACCAGTCAATTAGAAAATTCGAGTCAAGAAACTACTGCTAACCAATTAACGGTATCCGCAGCAGCAAGCCTGCAAGATGTCATGAAGGCGATCAAACCCCTTTACGAAGAAGCCTATCCCGACCGAGAAATTGTTTATAATTTTGCCTCTTCGGGGTCGCTGCAACGCCAAATTGAACAAGGCGCACCTGTAGATGTATTTATCTCTGCTGCGGTTGATAAAATGGATGCCCTTGCAGAAAAAGATTTAATCATCACTGAAACGCGACGCGATCTATTAAAAAATCAAATGGTTTTAGTGATTCAAGAAGGCAATAAAGCCCGTATAAATATCACTGATTTTGAAGATTTGAATACAGAAAAAGTTAACTTAATTGCACTGGGAGAACCCGAAAGTGTCCCTGCGGGAAGATACGCCCAAGACGTCTTAAATTCCTTCAATATTGCCGATAAAGTCAATGCGAAAGCCGTTTATGGCAAAGATGTCCGTCAAGTATTAAATTATGTCGCAACGGGAAATGTGGAAGCAGGGATTGTCTATCGCACCGATGCGCAAGTTTCTGATAACGTGGAAATTATCGCCACTGCACCGGAAGAGAGTCATTCTCCTGTTATTTATCCCATTGCGGTGATTAAAGATAGCGATACCCCAGAAACTAGCAAAGAATTAATCCAATTTTTAACCACAGAAGAAGCCCAAGTCGTCTTTGAAGACTATGGATTTGTTCCAGTGACTAATAATCAGTAATCAATCTTTCCAAAACCTAATCGAATCTTTAGTTGTAATCAATGATTTTGATTCAATTCTTCTCTAACGACTCTCCGTAGGGTTTCTTCCAACGATTCGCGGTTTTCTTCAATATATTGCCGTAATGCTTCATTAATCAACGCTTGATAGTCTCCACCTCCTGAAAGATGGACTGAGCGCCGAAACCAATCCAAAATATCATTGTCAATAGAAATGGTGATGCGAGTTTGTCTTGATGGGGTTGGGTCGATTGCCCCTCGTTTTCCTTGACTAAAATCATATTCTGCTTCCATCGCTATCCCTCCTGATATTGTTGTTGTTCTTTCCGAGTTGCTTTCCGCGCTGAAATGAGACGAATTTCATCACCACGCACAGTATAAACAACGACCAAAACCCTTCCTAAAGCATCTATCCCAATGGTGACATATCGTTCTTCCTCAAATCGTTCATCAAAAATTGTAATTGCTAAATCATCTTTAAAAATGGATACTGCATCAGCAAAATCAATACCATGTTTTTTGAGGTTACCAGTTGCCTTTTTATTGTCCCATTGATATTTCATTTCAATTGGAAAGTGTACATTACTGGTAGATTTTAATCGGTCTCAGTAGAAGCGCGATCGCGCCATTGAGTAACCCAGTTGCTGATAGATAACTAATAACATCACCAATCACCATGACTAAAACAAAACGCGACTGGAAAAATTACTACAAAGCAATTGGAGAACGTCCACCGAGAAAGACAATTTTAACCGCCCTTGCTAACTTTGAAAAACCGGGATTTGCCATCGACCTCGGCTGTGGAACTGGGAGAGATACCGTCCCAATTTTAGAACAAGGTTGGACGGTTTTAGCGATTGATAAAGAACCAGAAGCCATTGCCAAATTACAAGCAAAATTTGCCGATCATCCCCAACTCACGACTCAAGTTTCTACCTTTGAAAATTTACAAATTGCTCAACCGGTTGACTTGATTAATGCCAGTTTTTGCCTCCCTTTTTGTTCTCCTGAAGCCTTTCCTAGCCTCTGGAATCAAATCTTTAATGCTTTAAAGAATGGGGGAAGAGTTTGCGGACATTTATTCGGCGATCGCGATTCGTGGCAAGACGGCGGTTTAATTCATTGTCAGACTCGTTCCCAAGTGGAAACCTTACTCCAGCCCTACGAGATTGAACTCCTCGAAGAAGAAGAACATCCCGGAACAACCCCTCTCGGAGAAGACCGCTACTGGCACATTTTTCACATCGTCGCGAAAAAACCATGACTGATTTTTCTCCCATCTGGATCTCCCTGAAAACAGCCATCACGGCAACCCTGATTACATTTTTTATGGGTATCGCGATCGCGCGGTGGATGCTAGGCAATAAAGGAAAAGGTAAGGGATTTCTAGAAGGGATTTTAACTGCCCCCTTAGTGCTTCCACCAACCGTCGTCGGGTTTTTATTACTCCTTTTACTCGGAAAAAACGGCTTCCTCGGTCAACTTTTAGATGCCTTTGGGGTGAGAATTATTTTCTCTTGGTGGGCAACGGTTATCGCTTCGACTGTGGTTGCCTTTCCCTTAATGTATAAAACTGCCTTTGGGGCATTTAAGCAAATTGATGGCAATCTCATCGCCTGTGCGCGCACGCTTGGGGCATCAGAATGGACGATATTTTGGCGGATTCTGTTACCGTTAGCCAAACCCGGGTTAATTGCCGGAACTTTACTGGCCTTTGCCCGGGCTTTGGGGGAATTTGGGGCAACCTTAATGTTAGCGGGGGCAATTCCAGGAAAAACGGAAACCATCCCTATAGCCATCTTTCTAGCAGCGGAAGGCGGATCAATGGATCGCGCCTTGATGCTAGTTGTAATCATGCTGGTAATTTCCCTGGGCGTGATTACTGCTGTAAATTATTGGACCCATGACAAGCCCAATTATGCCTCTCATCATCCCTTGACTCCCTTGTTTGCTAAGTTATCCAGTCGCGCTGCCTCCAAACGCAAACCGGTAAAAAAAACGCCCTTACCCCCAGCGCCCATTGAATTAATCGTTGAAATCAAAAAACAACTCTCCGATCTCGATCTCGATGTTGCCTTTACCACCAACCAAACTCCACTCGGCTTACTGGGTGCATCCGGTGCCGGAAAAAGTACCCTTGTCCGCTGCATTGCTGGATTGGAAACCCCAGATCAGGGGAAAATTATCTTAAATGGGCGGGTGTTATATGATTCCGAAAGAGGGATTAATCTGCCGCCGCGCGATCGCGCTTGTGGGTTTTTATTCCAAAACTATGCCCTGTTTCCTCACCTCACTGTCACGGAAAATATCGCCTTTGCCATGGCAAAAGGAAAACCGCATCGGGAAATCAAGCAGGAAGTAGAAAAAGCCTTAATTGCCGTCAATTTAGAAGGCATGGGCAATCGCTATCCGGGGGAACTCTCAGGCGGGCAACAGCAGCGAGTAGCACTCGCTAGGGCAACAATCAATCAACCGGATATCTTACTCCTCGATGAACCTTTTTCCGCTTTAGATACTTATTTGCGCGATCGACAAGAAAAACTGCTGCGCCAAAACCTCAGTTACTATCAAGGGGTTACCCTCTTTATTACCCATAATCTAGAAGAAGCCTATCGCGTTTGTCCTAACTTACTAATTGTGGATGATGGTAAAGTAATTGCCAATGGGTCAAAACAAGACATTTTTGAACGTCCCCCCAACTGGCGCACTGCCCAACTTACTGGCTGTAAGAACTTCTCTCGTGCCGTGGCTTCCGCTCAAAATCAGATTCGCGCGATCGACTGGGATTGTACCCTCGATGTCATTGAACCGATCCCGCCCTCTCTAGAATATGTCGGTCTTCGCGCCCACCAATTCATCTTTCCCGACACAGAAGAAGAAAGCAATACGTTTCCCTGCTGGCTAGCGACGGTTAGCGAAACCCAACACCGCATGACTCTCTATCTCAAGTTAAATCAACCGGCAAACCATCCCGATGACTATCACTTGCAGGCAGAAGTGTTTAAGGAAAAGTGGCAAGAATTAAAAGCCCGTCCCTTTCCTTGGCCAATCCAACTTTCGGAATTACGATTAATGTTGTTATCCCGTCTTTAAATCAGGTGAGAGACATAGCTGTAATTGGCTGTTGGCGAATCAACCAAACACCTAATAACAAAGCTAAAATATGTCCCTCCCTCAGCGTGAAGATAACGAAAAAGAGTTACGCCTCAATTTGTAAAATCTTCTGCAACTTAATCCGGTCGTTTAACTTGGCAGAAAAGCGACCATTTTCTAAATCTCGAATCCAACTTTGGCTTTTATCGAGATATTGGGCTAACTTTCTTTGACTGAGGCCTAAGCGTTTTCTGGCACTGGCAATTTGTTCGGCACTCAAGGGGAAAGCTTTCTGCTTGCGATGTTTATGACGGGTTTTTTGTTGTTTCTTGTTTTCCCAATGCGAGAGTTGTTCATCCCATTCTGGGGGCAATTCAAATTTCAGAATTCGTGCTTTCATCAGTAAATTCCATTTTCCCCGGGGGGCAGCATCAGTAATACGAGTATCATTACAGGCATCGTTAATCCAAAACTCCATTGCCTCATCTGCATCATCAGGAATATCGCTTAATCTTGCCCACAATGGCTGAATATTTGTTGGATAAGTAACCGGATCAAAAACTGGTTTGATGCCATATTCATTCAGCGATTCTAGGTCACTTTCAAATTTCCGCATCAGTCGTTTGCGGGGTTCTCGACTGAACGTCGCTTCTTTGACTTTATCCTCCCCGTAGGCAACATACATCAATTTCGGAACTGTAATCCGTTGTTCTCTGCCCATTTTCGCTTTGAACAACAGCCACAGCATCATGCGAACTGCCCCTTCATGTTGATGCCAAATCGTCATTACAGTTGAAAGAATAAACTTGGGCAAAGTGCCATATTGATAGAAGGCAACAGATTTTTTATATCCCTGTTTGTTGAGGAAATACTCTGCCCAAGCACCGGCTTTAATCTTAAAGGTCATGCCCACTAAATGCTTATAACCTTGGGCATCTTCCTGAAAGTGATTTTCGATGCCCATCAGATGCCAAATCCGGTCTTTTGCCACCGAAAATGCCTTAATTTTCCCTTGTCGCGGCCAATCAATGGCAGTTAGTAGTTTACAGGGTTGTTGAACTAGAGATTTAATCAAACTCAGTTTGGTGGCTTTATTCAGGTCTTTGCGTTTATCTAACCCTAAATAAGCTTCAATTTGCTTATTGTCAATGGCAAACTCTTGTTCCCAGGGGCGCTCGATCGCGACGGCATAAGCAGCAAAAATCAGATGCAAACAAGCCGCCCGCATATCCATTCCTTCTACTGTTGGTACCGCTTCAATCGAGTTGAGAATCTTGGGATCATTGGACACCACATCATTCGTTAGCCAAAAGTCAATTTTCCCTTTGCCTTGTTTCACCGGACGTTGAAAATAAAGTTGGTCGTCTTTATTCGTTTGCCAGGATACGGCTGACCCTTTTGCTAAAATATTGCAGGCTTCCCAAACCACCATTGCCGTCGCCATGGGATTGGTTTGACCATTGGCAAACAGACCATGCGTATTTAAGACGCGGGGTTCAGCTTTATATCTGCCTTTTTTGGCAGGTAAGGGTAAGGGTAAATGATCCGGACAACTACTCACACACAGCGGATTCTGATTTTTATCCTCACAGTGGTTACACAGCGTCGGTTCCACCCAATATTCCTCTTTGCCATCGAGTTGAATTGCCCCTGTTGGACATTCGGGCAAACAGATACCGCAATGAGTACAATTTTTCGGAATGGTATAAGACATAGCAACTTCCCTTCGCAGACAATTTTTGTACAGACAACACGAGACCAGGCCTCCAAAAGTTAAACGGGTTCAATAACAGCTTTTACTCAGTCAAACTGTTATTGAACCATCAGAAACTACACCGGCTTTAAGAAAAGGTGCTTGTTCTAACCGTAAGTCAAAAAAGCATGACATAATGAAACTGTATCTTCCTCTACATTTTCGATTTTGCTTTTTTCCTTACTGAGACTTTCGAGTTGACTCTTTACTCTTCCTTATTTCTATAAATATTGCTCGATATCGGCAGACAATTTTGTTAAATATGTTAGTTTTTAGCCGTTTTTAAGGATTCTTTATAGTCTTTTAATTTTTTATTTAAAGTGAATCAAACAGATCATTGCTGCAAAATAAAACCTTACAATTGCTCTAGAGTTAATTCAATCTAATTCCCTAGATTCGTCGTAATTAACTCAAAGATAATCCAATATTCAACTGTGTCAAACTCTACTTTAGGGATCCTCTTTATGTCCGTTTTGAGCGGCTGCCTTAGTGCTAGGCGTCCACTCTCGAATCAGTTGCCGAACCACATCATTCATGGAAATATGAAGTTCTTCACAATAACTTTTGAGCTTGAAATATTCTGCTTCTGTTAATCTCAAAGTAAATCTTTTCATGGTATTAATATGACATCAATTTGGCATTCATTACGACTAGCAAGAAACGATTAAATGCCAACATGGTATTATTTTGACACCATTTTGACATCGCTAAATTTTTAACCCAAAAATCATAGAAATGAAATTGAAAATAAACTTAGTGGTTTCAACCGTTGTTTTATTATCTTCTCTAACGGAAGTTTGATGGTAAGCATACAGTTGAAATTGATTGAATTAGTTAAGGATGTACTCAAAGCGCCTCCCTCTGACTTCGTAGGACTCGAAGCTTTAGTTAAGGAAAGAAGGGTCAGTATTTTCGGGGTCTGGGATGAGTATTCATAGGTAAAACGACTAGTATTTTTAACAAAATTGCACTCTGGTCATCCCAACTGATTGGAGCGTAAAGATAAAAGGTCAATCTCTGATCCTGTCGGGAGTAGCTGCTCTGATTCGATTTTGGATGAGTATCATCATAATTTGTTGGTTTCCCGTAGGGTGGCAAAAAAATGCTCGTCCCTTGTGCCAAACCGAATTTGTATTCCTGATTTGAAAACCGTTTGAGAAAGATGAGTACCCTCTTGATCAATTTAATCTCAATCTCTAATGCCTCTTGTTTGATGAGGAGCTGTTATAAGTTCTATACAGACTGATTTTTGCTACAGGAGTTTCCCATGCCAACCCCCTCTATTTCCAATGCAGTCGCCCTGAGAATTGCATTGGCATCTAAAAACTTGCCTCAGCTCTCTCTCCCCAATTTAATTACTGCTTTGCAAACCCAGCTTGATGATGAGGTAACGGAAACATCACTAAGTCAACTAACAGTGACTCAATTAGAACAATCCTTGAGCAATTTTGAAGACGCAGAGATTGACCGCAGCACTCTCAAAGAAGTCCTCCGCATCTTGTGGGGAGAAACTGATGAAGACCTACCGATCATCCCCTATCAAGAAGGAGATTTACCCCACTCAGTAAGAATTGCCGTGGCTTCTAATACGGGAGAAGAACTGGATGGACATTTTGGATCCTGCCATCGTTATTTGATTTATCAGTTAGCAGTGGATCAGATGCAATTGATTGATGTCAGATCGGCAATTGAAGCCGATTTCGCCAAAGATAAAACAGAATTTCGCGTGAACTTAATTAAAGATTGTGCCTTGGTTTACCTGGTTGCCATCGGTGGACCGGCAGCAGCAAAAGTCATCCAAGCCAATATTTACCCCATGAAGAAAGAAGAAGGAGGCGCCGCCAGAGAGCATTTAGCGGCTCTGCAACAGGTACTTGCTACTTCTCCACCCCCTTGGTTAGCCAAAGCCCTCGGTTTAAAGCGCAAGCAACCCCTGGTCAATACGAACTAATCGGTGATCCATTTTGTGTTTAAGGATGAGGGTGCTGAAATTGTCTCCCTTGTCTTCCTTGTCTTCCTGATCTCCTCTGACTGCTCCTTGCCAAACTAACAGACAACTAGAGTTCTTCCGCATCTTCCCAATCTTTACACCATTCCTGTAAATCTTGATTCTGTTGTCGTCGCGAGTCCCGACGGTACTTTTTACGCTCTAAACGCGGTTCGTAGCGACGTTCTCCTGAGCCTTTCATTTTGACTTTTAAACTCTCCTCCGCATCCGTTGTTTGTTCTCGCTCGATGGATTGCGCGATCGCGCTTTCTAGGAACTCTAAATAGTGCTCATACCGTTCCCAGTCGCCCCGCACGACACAGTTCGGTTCATCTCGATGCAAACAATCACTAAACTGACAGCTCTCCTGAGCTAGGCGTGCTCTGGCTTCAGGAAAATAGTGAGCTAAGGTGGCAGGCTCACAATTGAGATCCGGTTGATTAAAGCCTGGGGTATCCGCTAGCAACCCCCCCTCAGGCAAGTTAAATAACTCCACATGGCGCGTAGTATGGCGTCCCCGTTGCAATTTTCCGGATACTGCACCCACCCGTAACTGCGCTTGGGGAATCAGGAGATTAATCAAACTCGACTTTCCCACCCCAGAAGGACCGGCGAGAATAGTAATTTTATTCCGGAGTTGGTGCTGGAGTGCCTCTAAGCCAGCGCCCGTTTCCACACTGATCAAAAAGGGCGCATAGCCCCAGCCTTGCAAACGACGATTCCATTCCTGTTGTGCCTCTTCCGAAACCAACTCTTGCTTATTCAAGCACAAACATAAATCAATTCCCGTTGATTCGGCTTTCACTAAAAAACGGCTGAGCTGGAATGGTTCCAACGGCGGTTGGGCGAGAGCAAAAACAAGGACTAACTGATTAGCGTTAGCAACCGGTGGTCGATCGAGTTCCGTTTTGCGGGGAAAAACCTTGGTAATCACGCCTCGTTGATCCGTCCAATCCGGTTCTTCCACCACCACGCGATCGCCGACCATGACCTTCTGTCCAATTTTTTTCAAGCGCGATCGACGGGTACATAACAAGCGGGTTTCATCTGTGTCCAACTGTACCTGATAAAAGTTGGCTTGTACCGCAACCACAGTTCCTGTCAGTTGATCTTGATCCGCCATATTTACTCTGCCGAGCGTCGCACCCGCAGTGCAAAAAACTCACCGCGATCGTCAAGACTTTCAATGGGGTAGCCTTCCATTTTCAGGCTATCAGGAACTTGCTCGATCGGTTCGCCGGGATCTAACCAAACTTCTAATAAAGTGCCGGGTTCCATTTGTTCTAAACGGAGTTTCGTGCGCACAAAGTTAATCGGACAAGGCGTTCCTCGTAAATCTAACTCAGCATCAGGAAGCGATTGTGGATTAGTAGAAGAAATTGACTGACTCATCCACCAAACACCCGTCCTAAAAATCCTTCTAAGCCACCTTTACCAGTGCTCTCTCCTTTGATCTTAGCGAGCTTTTCCAGCAACTCCCGTTCTTCGGCATTCAAACGGGTGGGAATTTCCACATGAATTGTAATCAACTGATCGCCGCGACTGACGGGATTACCCAGTTTTGGCACCCCCTTGTTTTCCAAAGTGAGCACTGTATCCGGTTGCGTTCCTGCAGGAATATGTAAGTCTTCTTCACCGTCAACTGTATTCACTTTGAAACGACAACCCAAAATAGCCTGTAAATAACTCACTGTAATTTCAGAGTGAATATTGAGTCCATCGCGCTTAAATTCAGGATCCGGTTCAACCGTCAAATAGACATATAAATCACCGGGAGAACCACTACGCAAACCGGCATCGCCTTCTCCAGACACTCGCAGCCGCGTGCCATTATCAACACCGGGCGGAATTGTAATCTTCAGTTTTTTCGTTTCTCGTTTGCGACCAGCCCCGCCACAGCTTTCACATTTTTCTTCAATGACCCGCCCTTCGCCATTGCAGGTGGGACACACTGACACCTGAGCAAAACTGCCAAAAGGCGTGCGAGTGGCTCGTCTCACTTGTCCACTGCCCGAACAAGTGGAACAGGTCGTAGCACTGCTTCCCGGTTTGGCACCACTCCCTTCGCAAGTCTGACAAGTTTCCAGGTGAGGAATCCGAATTTCTTTTTCGCCGCCAAAAACCGCTTCTCGGAACTTAATTTTCAAGTCGAGGCGTAAATCGTCGCCACGGGTGGGTCCGCTTCGACGGCGAGTGGAACCTGCCGCACCAGCACCGCCAAACCCACTAAAGATGGTTTCAAAGATATCGGCAAATCCACCCATATCGGTGGCAAAGTCTTGGTAACTTGCACCACCAGCACCAGCACCAACGCCTGCTTCACCAAAGCGGTCATAACGCGCTCTCGTTTCCGGTTCAGAGAGAACTTCATAAGCGCGGTTAATTTCCTTAAATCGTTCTTCCGCTCCCTCTTCCTTATTCACATCAGGATGATATTGTCGTGCTAGACGACGGTAAGCACGCTTAATATCTTCCTTACTTGCGTTGCGGGAGACTCCTAAGAGTTCGTAATAATCGGCAGCCATAGAGCAGTCGTTTAGTGTATAGTGTTTATCTTAAATAATTATGTCTTCTTTTGAGAGTAGCAAGTGTTGACAAAGGCTTCAATAATGATTCGTTTAACTCTGGTTATTCCACAGCCTCGAAATCATCACTCCAGGATTCGTCTTCTTCCTCAAATTCTTCAAACTCCTCAAAGGGGTTAAAGTCTTCATCGTCAAGGTCAAACCTCGTCTGGGTGTTCTCGCTTGCATCTCCTAAATCTATCGCATCATCAGATGGGGTGGCAACATCGGAACTTTGTGTTTGATCGTCAAATGTGCTAAAAACTGCTTCTAGTTCAGACGTATCTTTATCTTTATTGGCTTTAGGTTGAGGTGGACTGAAAGTTTGATCAGAATTTGTTGTTTCCCTAGCACGGTCAAAATTAGAATGGGTTGTTTCCCGGGTAATCTCTTCTTCGCCAACAGTTTCGTAATCCCGCGACGATGATTCTCCCCTATAGCTACTGCCTTGATTGTATACCTCGGCTCCCATGGTTAAGACAGCTTGTCGATAGCCCTCAAGGCGAGTTTGCAGCACCCCCAGGTCCACTTTCGGATCGTCTAATACTTGCACTAATTCCTCTTTTTTCTCCTCAGCAGCTATTTTGAGTTTTTCTGGAATCAAACCTTCATTATCTCGCAGTGTGCTTTGATGGCTATAGAAGAGACTATCAGCTTGATTACTCAGTTCAATCCGTTGCATCCGTTTGCGGTCTTCTTCTGCATAGTGCTCTGCTTCTTTTTGCATGCGGTCAATTTCTTGTTGAGAAAGACCCCCAGTTTCTTTAATCACAATGCTTTGCTCACGCCCCGTGCCTTTATCTTCAGCAGACACCTTTAAAATGCCATTAACGTCAATGTCAAAGCTAACTTCAATTTGGGGCACGCCTCTCGGCGCCGCAGGAATTCCGGTGAGCAAGAACTTACCTAGGGTTTTATTATCCTTCGCCATTGCGCGTTCCCCTTGCAAAACATGAATTTCAACGGATGTTTGTCCATCACTCGCCGTGGAAAAGACTTGGGAGCGACTGGTTGGAATTGTTGTATTACGCTCAATTACTTTGGTCGAGACTTCACCGAGAGTTTCAATCCCTAAAGATAAGGGAATGACATCTAACAGTAAGAGATCATTCACTTCCTGTTCTTGCCCTAAAACACCGCCTTGAATCGCTGCGCCCAGTGCGACTGCTTCATCCGGGTTAATTGACCGCTCCGGTTCTTTACCATTAAAGAAATCTTTTAAGGTTTCTTGCACCGCCGGAATCCGGGTTGAGCCTCCAACTAACAAAATGCGATCAATCTCTTCTCTGCTTAAGCCTGAATCTTCAATCGCTTGCGTTAAGGGTTGAATCGTCTTTTGGACTAACTCCCGGGAGAGTTCATTAAATTTGGCTCGACTTAAGTCTAATTTCAAGTGTTTGGGACCTAACTCCCCCCCGCCTTTACTAAAAGCGGTAATAAAAGGCAAATTAATTGATGTGGTGGGGCGGGTAGACAGTTCAATCTTGGCTCGTTCTGCGGCTTCCCGTAGCCGTTGCATTGCCATTTTGTCTTCATTGAGATCAATGCCTTCTTGCTCCTTAAAGGCTAAAAGCATCCACTCAACGATGACATTATCAAAATCATCTCCCCCTAAATGATTATTTCCGGCTGTGGCTTTAACTTCAAAAACACCATCTCCTAGTTGCAGAATGGAAACATCAAAGGTACCGCCTCCCAAGTCATACACAAGAACGTTCTGTTGTTGTTCTTGCTTATCCAGACCAAAAGCTAGTGCGGCAGCGGTGGGTTCATTGACAATCCTCATCACATCTAAACCCGCGATGGTTCCCGCGTCTTTGGTCGCTTGCCGTTGCGCATCTGTGAAATAGGCAGGAACAGTGATCACAGCTTCAGTGATAGTTTCGTTCAGATAACTTTCTGCACTGGCTTTCAGAGTTTGTAAAATCATCGCTGACAGTTCTTGGGGCGTGTATTGTTTGCCCCGGCATTTCACATCTACTGTTTGATCTCGTCCCGGAACGCAACGATAAGAAACTCGACTGCGCTCTTGTTCTGTATCTTCCCAGCGTCGCCCAATAAACCTTTTGATGCTGTATATGGTATTTTCTGCATTCGTCACCGCTTGCCGTTTTGCGAGTTGACCCACTAAACGCTCTTGTTCTTTCGTAAAAGCAACAATACTCGGTGTGGTACGCCCTCCGTCTAAATTCTCAATAACTAGGGGCTTGCCGCCTTCTAAAACAGCAAAGCAACTATTTGTGGTGCCGAGATCAATACCAATAACTTTTCCCATGAGCTTTGGAGATAGATGAGGGTTTTCAAAGATGAGTGATGATTGAGAAGTTTACAGAAAGTTTTCCCTCCCGAGTCAGGGAAAGTTACGGAGAGTGAAAAAACTTTCAGTGGATTCAAGCCAGTTGTTCTTCGTTATTGTTATGCTCATTACCACTTTCCTCTGATTCAGTGGTGGGTTCTGGTGCCGCTGCTACCTTGACCATAGCATGACGGAGAACACTATCGCCCAACATATATCCTGATCTCAACTGTTCAATCACAGTGCCTTCAGTATAGTCATTCGTCGGTTCTCGTAGCATTGCTTCGTGGTAATAGGGATCAAAGGGTTCTCCTTCCGGACGCATTTTAGAAACACCGAGGCTTTTGAGGGCTTCGACGAGTTGTTTATAAACCCCTTGGTAACTTTTGTGAATATTTTTTTCGCCTTCAGTTGTCGGTTTGATTTGCGATCGCGCTCTTTCAAAATTATCGACAATTTCTAAAATTTTAGATAAAGTCTCTCGCTTTTCATTTTGTTTAATTTCTTCTTTTTGCGTCTCACTGCGGCGACGGAAATTTTCAAAATCAGCAGCAAGGCGTTTGGCTTGCGCAGTGACAGCTTCTCGTTGCTGGGTTTCTTGTTCTAATTTTTGCTGTAGCGCTTGGATTTCTGCTTGTAATTGCTCTGTGTTCGCTGATTCCTCAGTTTGCTGAGGTTGTTGTTCGCCTTCAGCCTCTAACGATTGAGCCTCTGCTTCTTCGGATTGATTTTCTACGACTTCTGCCGAAACAACTTCCTGCTCTTGGGTTGCCGATTCTACATCTTGCGTTTGTTCTTCTTGAGGAATTTCATTATTCATTGCGTCTTGTTGTTTATGCTCGTCCATCATAATTGATCTTTTTTCACACTCTATCGCATTCTAGATTAACAGTTTTCATCCTCTTCTCAATCAGTGTAACCGGTTCGGTTTTAACAATAAAAAACCAGCATCTAATCCACTTAAAGATGCTGGCAATGATGACAATTTTAGAGGTTTCAATTTAAGGGGCGAGGGCGTGTCCTCGTAGTAAACTACCGACGGTTTTTGCGGTAATTTTCATTTGGACAAAAGGATTGCCAGGGGTGACTGTTTTATAAAGATAGCTATCAAAGGTCATCCGTTGGACATCTTTATCGGAACACATTTCCACAAATGCTTCCCGGCTGGCATCAGAACGATAGAAGACCCGTTGCAGTAAATCAAGAACCAGATAGGTCATGCCATACTGTTTATCCCAGCGTTTGAGGTACAGTTTCAAATCTTTTTCCGTGGGAACGCGCTGTCCATTTTTGGAAGTTTCCACAATGGTTTCGGCGCACATCCGGGCTGATTTGGCAGCAAAGTAGATCCCTTCACCCGAGGATTTCGTCACCGTTCCCGCTGCATCTCCGACGAGAGCAACGCGACCGCGTACCCGATGGGGACGAGGATGTTCCGGGATCGGATGGGCTTCCACTTTAATAATTTCGCCACCGGTAATCCGTTCAGCAGCCCGGGCGCGAATTCCTGCTTGTAGGTCTTTGATCTTGGCTTTATTGACTTTCATCGTACCGGTTCCCACTGCCACATGGTCGAATTTCGGGAAGACCCAAGCATAAAAATCCGGAGACACATCATCGCCGACATACATTTCGGCGAGTTCCTCGTAGTAGCCCATTTTGTTTTCGGGAATCCGAATCCGTTCTTGGAACGCGATCGCGTAATTGTAATCACCCGCATCAATGGCTTTGGCGACACGGGAATTGGCCCCATCCGCACCAATGACTAAATCCACTTGCAAGGTTTTTGCCGTCCCGACAGAACTGCCATCGGAGTGGTCGGCATAGTGCAGAGTGTAAGGCTCATGATCACTTTGCGGTAAGTCTAAGCGATGCACCGTCCCATTAATTAAATTGGCCCCAAGCTTAGCGGCGCGGTTTCTTAAAAAGCCGTCCAGGACTTCCCGACGGCACATACCAATATATTCGTCTTCGTTTTCTAAATTAATATCAACCGTGACATTTGAAGGTGAAATCATCTTCATTTTTCTCACCCGACGATCAATAATTTCGGGCGGGAGATCAAATTCACTGACCATGCAGAGGGGAATTGCCCCACCGCAAGGCTTCGCATTGTCCAGTTTCCGTTCAAATAAATACGTTTCGATTCCTGCTTTGGCCAATACTTCTGCCGCAGACGATCCCGCCGGTCCTGATCCGACAACAGCAACCCTTAACACCAAGGTTTATCTCCTCTACTTAGCTATTGAATACTCACCTTTGGCATCGTACCACGCTGTTTTCCGGTGTTCCCCCCCCAACTCTACAATTTAGGAACATTTTGAAACACTCTTTAACACTGCTCAAACAAATCTTCATATTTCCGGATTGGAGACTTCCGGTTCTGCAATTAAGGCTAATTCGACGCAGTCGGGTTGAGGCTGGCTCAGTTTGACTCGGATATTGGGACCAAAAAAGCGCTCGATTTTTTCTTGCTTTTCTTGCCAAGTCTCCCAAGAGACAAGAGAGGATTCAAACTCTAAAATTAGGGCATAAGCGCCATCAATTGCTTCTTCGCGCAGTCCGGTTAAAATGGGTCGTTCTTCATCGGTTGGGCTGAGTCCGAGGCGTTCTAACGATTCTTCAAGATGCACTTGCTGTCCGTAGCGATAACGGGTAACATCTTTGCGAATTTGATTTTGGGTGGGGGTGGCTTGTTCTTCCCGTAATTTAACCACCTCTGGCGGTGTTTCTTTCGTATAAGGAGTTGGCTTTAATTCCGCTGCCTTGAGGGCGAGTCCGCCTAAAAAAAGGGGAATCCCGTAAAAAAAACCGGCTAAATTGAGAGTGGCATTCCCCGCACCGTAAGCGATAAAGCCCATGATCGCCAGCGTTCCCCCAACAATCATTCCCCATTTTCCTAAAGAGATTTGACCGAGCATCTTGACATTATGGTGTATTGAGCATTTATAGTCTATCGTAGAGCTACGCCAGGAAGATCATAATTTGGGGTTATGGATAAACAAACGCTCATTGAACGAATTCGTAGAATTGAAAGCAAGCGTGAGGTTTTGGTTGACCTAATGGAGCAACCTAACATCGGTAATTTACGTTTAGATGTCAATCAAGCTTTAGAAGAATTAGACGATTTACTCGAAGAATTCAAAGCCACGTTTCCCGAAGCACAATAAAATTAATGGTTATGTCCCAGTTGCTTGATGAGATCAACTAACTCTTCGGTGGATGTTTCTTTCGTGCAGAAGGCATCAATTGGAGCGGATTGGGACATTGCCTCAGTTTGTGCATCTTCGAGGGAGGAGTAGGCAATAATCTGCGCCGTTGAGTATTCTTGCTTAATGGCAGTTGATGCTTGCAAGCCATCCATGACTGGCATTTGTAAATCCATCACCAACACATCGGGAGCGTGTTTTATTGCCATCTCTAGGGCTTCTTTCCCATTACAAGCGGTTCCAACAAGGGTGATTGCCTGTCGGGTCGATAAGACAATTTGCAAAGCGTAGCGAGTTAACTCGTGGTCGTCAGCGATCAGGACACGTAAGGTTTTTTGCTGTGTGGCTGGTTTACTCAAGGCTCACTGGGGGTCACTTAACTTCTAATCATTATGCATTCTAGGCTGGTTTACTGTCACTTTTCCTCTGTCATTCGAGAGAAGTCTTTCCTGATAGTTTCAACAGTCATTTCTTCAGATCGAAGTTAACAGAGGAGGGATAGGCTATTCTCGATAGTTAGCATTGAGATAAGTATAGTTTCCTAGCCCTTGCTGATAATTATTGAGTAAACGACGTGACTCAGGGAGGGAAATTAAGTTTTTTTCTAAGGCTTGTTCGGTATGACGGCGGAGATTTTCCAGTAATTCTTCGCTAGAGTATTGGGTTTGGGCGAGGACTTCAGTAATGGTATCGCCACGGACAAACTGTTCAATTTTGTAGCCTTTGGGATGGGTGCGAATATGCACGACATTGGTATCGCCAAAGAGATTATGGAGGTTCCCCATAATTTCTTGATACGCCCCAACTAAAAACATGCCTAAGTAATAAGGTTGATTTTCAGTTAAGGGATGAAGTTCTAAAAAGTCTTTCGGCTTTTGTCCTTTGGGGTTAATAAAGTGACTAATTTTACCGTCACTATCACAGGTTAAATCAGCTAAAATAGCACGCTTGCTAGGAACTTCATGCAAGCGATGAATGGGCATAATCGGAAAGAGTTGATCAATGGCCCAATGATCAGGCGTAGATTGAAAAACGGAGAGATTAATGTAATAGATGGCAGTGAGAATATTGGCAATTGATTGCAATTCCTCACTTACGGTTTCTTGATGTTTAATAATTTCAAAAACTTTGGCACAACACGCCCAATACAGTTGTTCTGCTCTTGCTCGTTCTTGTAAAGTTAAGTAGCTAAAATTAAATAAACCAATGGCTTCTTGTTTGAATTGAATGGCGTCGTGATAGTGTTCTTGGTAATTTTCGTCGTTAATCAGTGCATAAGTTTCCCAAAGATTGCGAATAATTAAATGTTCTTCTTCTTCGATCACCGGTGGTGGGGTGATGGGCGGTTCATTACTGCCTAAAACATCAAAAATGAGCACCCCTTGATGTGACGCGATCGCGCGACCGCTTTCACTAATTAGGGTGGGAACCGCAATCTCTGCTTGGTCACAAGCTTCTTTGACTTCCGCGACAATATCATTGGCATAGTTTTGCATATTGTAGTTTTTGGAAGCATTATTTTTATTGGTTTTTGACCCGTCGTAGTCAACGGCTAAGCCGCCCCCAACATCGAGATACTTTAAATTTCCGCCTAAAGCAGTGAGTTCAGCGTAAATTTGGGCGGCTTCGCGAATCGCTTCTTTAATCACGCGAATGGAAGAAACTTGCGACCCCACATGAAAATGAAGGAGTTGTAAACTGTCTAATTGGTTGTAAGCTTTGAGGGTTTCGACCGCTTGTAAGATCTGCCAAATCGTTAAGCCAAACTTAGCGCGATCGCCAGTGGAAACGCCCCAGCGTCCTGTTCCCCGCGTTCCCAATTTGGCTCGGATACCAATCACCGGAGAAATGGCTAATTCTTCACTAATTTCTTGGATCAGTTCCAATTCTTCTAACTGTTCGACAACAATAATCGTTTGATAGCCTAAGCGCCGAGAGAGTAATGCTGTTTCGATATACTCACGGTCTTTATAACCATTACAGATTAAGAGGGATGCTTGTTCTTGCTTGGGGCTAGTGGGTAAGGGATTCAGCGTCGCTAAGGCAATCATTAATTCCGGCTTTGATCCCACTTCTAATCCCAGTTGGTGTTTGTTTCCGCATTCGACTAATGATTCGACCAAATGGCGATGTTGGTTACATTTAATCGGAAATACACCACGATAACTTCCGGGATAGTTGTAGCGAGAAATAGCGCGATCAAAACAGGCATAAAGTCGTTCCACGCGATCGGCTAGAATTTCCGGAAAGCGAATGAGAATGGGCAGCCCGATGTTACGTTTTCTCAGGGCAGTGACCAGTTCATATAAATCTAGAGAAGTACCACGATCGCCCTGTGGGGAAACTGTGATATGTCCAGCACGATTGATGGAAAAATAGGGGTCGCCCCAGCCTTGAATTTGATAAATTTGTTCACTCTCTTCGATGGTCCATTCAGGTTGATTTGATTCATTTTTCTCTGAGTTGACACTCCCTTCCAGTGAAGAAAAAGACTGGGGTTGAACAGACATAGCAATGAGTAATGCTTCGTTAACAATTATCTAATATAACGCCAGTTCAGGATACACTAATAAAATTCACCGATGCACGGGAGGCACACGCTCTACCCAAAGAGTGAGCATTGATGAGGAAGAGTGCGTTTAAGTAAGGGGGACTCTGCGAGAAGCCGCTTTGCGCCAATGATGTCAATTCTTTTCAGGATAGTTGCTCTATGAGAGCGCGATCGCGCCGAACTCAATTAGGCATTTACTCGAACTCCTAACTGAATCAGTTCTATATGAACTACACGCAATCCGCCTTCGCCTGAGATTGCGGTTTCTGACGCTTCCTTGCGGTTTCCCGCTAAGGTGCGCTTTCCAATGCGGAGGAAACCTCCGCTTGGGTCGCACCTCTTTTCGCCCCTAGTTGCCTCATGCTTCCGCAGGAGGTAGAGCTAGATGACTCTGCGTCTGACGAGGCACGTCCCGCACCCCGTAACGCCGCCTCAAGCATAACTTGAGATGCGTTTTATATCACGATCTTCGGAATGACCACAATGCTGGCAGTTGTGAACTCGGTCATTTAGGGTCTTTTTGGTGAGCTTCCAACACTTAACACAGCGTTGAGTGGGTTTAACCGTTCGAGTTGGGATTTCGGTGTAGACACCACCAGCTTCCTCAACCTTATATTTGATGTTGTCTTTGTCTTTGGTCATTCCAATGGCAACATCAAGCAGAGAACGATTGAGACCAGTTTTCTGTTTTTTACCCTTGCTTTTAGCCTTGCGGGTCATCCCTTTCAGATTAAGTTTTTCTGTAGCAACCAAGCTATTATCGCTAACTATTTGTGCTGCTACTTGATGTGACCAATCCTGTCTTTGATTAGAAACTCTACGCTTAACCTTGCTGATCTGCTTTTGATGCTTCTTCCATCTCCGTGATGCTCTGAGCTTTCCTTTTTCTGGACGACGTTTTCGTCGGAGCTTTTTAGAAAGTTGATTGACTTGCTCTTGAGCTTTGGCTTGAAACTTTGGGGCTTCTATCAACTCACCGTTAGAAGTAGCAACTGCTACCTTACACCCAAAATCCAAACCGATTGCTCCTTTTCCTGTTGCCCTCGTTGGTTCGCACTTAACTGTAATCGAGGCAGACCAGTCTTTTCCATCCCAAAAGATGGTACAAGTATTAGCAGTCCCCCAAGTTCTTGCTTGACCTCGCATTTTGATTTTTAATCCCAAGTCTTTGAGCTGAAGATAGCCATTTTTGCCATCAGAATCAGCTTTCCAACCTGCCTGGTCTGGATAGGTCCAGCCCCGATAGTTTCTTCTTTTCTTGAATCGAGGAGACTTCCCTAATCCTTTGAAAAAGCAAGGTAAGTTTCTTTCCTCTGTTTGACCAACGGTCAAAGCAGGCGCCTTCCGTTTTCCGAAGGCGTAATCTTTGACCTCCGCAACCGATTTAAGATCAAAGTAGAGCGTTTCTATGGGAGGGCGGGGATGACACACCGTATCGTTCTGATTGCTGGCTTTGAATCATTCAATGCTAATTTGTATCGGGAAGCAGCAAAAGTTGCTCAGCAACAATGTCCTGAGTTAGAAATTTTTGTCTTTAGTAATCGTGATTTAGCCAATTCTCCTGAGAAGATAGAGACTGCTTTACAAGAGGCGCAAGTTTTCTTTGCCAGTTTACTCTTCGACTATGATCAGGTGATTTGGTTACGGGAACGGATTCAAAATATCCCGATTCGCCTCGTGTTTGAATCCGCACTGGAACTGATGGCGCTGACAAAGGTGGGAACGTTTACCCTTAGCGAAAAACCTAAGGGAATGCCAAAACCGGTTAAATTTATCCTCAGTAAGTTTGGGAATAGTCGGGAAGAGGACAAGTTAGCGGGCTATCTAAGCTTTTTGAAAGTGGGACCGAAGTTGTTGAAGTATCTTCCCGGTCGGAAGGTGCAAGATTTACGCCATTGGCTGACGATTTATAGTTATTGGAATGCCGGGGGTGCCGAAAACGTCGCCACGCTGTTTACCTATATCGCGAAAACTTATCTCGATTTACCCGTCGGTGAGATTCCACCGCCTATAGAAACGCCCAATATGGGTTTGTTACATCCCGATTATGAGGGTTATTTCACTTCCCCGCAAGATTACTTACACTGGTACACACAGCAGAAACCCGAAGCAACCGATCGCGCTGTGGTTGCCATCCTCCTTTACCGGAAGCATGTCCTGACCCAGCAACCTTATATCCCCCAACTGATTCGCGCCTTTGAAAGTGCTAATCTGTTACCGATTCCTCTGTTTATTACAGGAGTGGAAGGGCATATTGCCGTCCGAGATTGGCTAACCACCACTTATGAACAACAGCAGCGGGAATTAGGCAAGATTGCCACGCGATCGCTGAAAAAAGAGGCAGTAAGGGTGGATGCGATTGTTTCTACCCTTGGCTTTCCCTTAGTGGGGGGGCCCGCCGGTTCCATGGAAGCAGGACGACAAGTAGCAGTCGCCACTCGCATCTTAAACGCTAAAAATGTCCCCTATATTGTCGCTGCACCCCTTTTAATCCAAGATATTCACTCCTGGACGAGACAGGGGATTGGTGGGCTGCAAAGTGTGGTACTGTATGCCTTACCGGAGTTAGATGGCGCGATCGAGCCGGTGCCATTAGGGGGTTTAGTCGGAGATGATATCTATCTGGTTCCCGAACGAGTACGACGCTTAACGGGACGGGTGAAACAGTGGATTGCGCTGCGGGAGAAACCTCCGCGCGATCGCAAAATCGCAATTGTCCTCTATGGCTTTCCCCCCGGCTATGGCGCAACGGGAACCGCTGCACTGCTCAATGTTCCTCAATCTTTAATGCGCTTATTACGAGAACTGCAAGCGCAAGGATATAACGTCGGTGAACTGCCAGAAAGTGGCGAAGCGTTGATTCAGCAAGTGCGAGAAGCAGATGAGGCTTATTCCGGTCAACTCCCGCACATATCAGATTTGAGTGCCAGTGGGATTACAACGGTTAAAGCTAAAGCCCTTCATAAATGGCTGAAACCAATTCAACGCCGACGGATTGAGAAGCAGTGGAAATCGTTAACGGGGAGTGGAATTCGGACATTGGGCGATCACTTCTTACTCGGTGGGGTGCAACTAGGGAACATCTGGATTGGCGTGCAACCGCCTTTAGGCTTATCTGGCGACCCGATGCGCTTGATGTTTGAACGGGATCTTACCCCGCATCCCCAATACGCAGCGTTTTATAAATGGCTACAGGAAGAATTCCAAGCCGATGCTGTGGTTCATTTCGGGATGCATGGCACGGTGGAATGGTTGCCGGGTTCTCCATTAGGAAATACGGCTTATTCTTGGCCCGATACCTTATTGGGAAATCTGCCGCATCTCTATATCTATGCGGCAAATAATCCGTCTGAGTCCATGTTGGCTAAACGGCGAGGCTATGGGGTGTTAATTTCTCATAATGTTCCCCCTTATGGTCGCGCTGGTTTGTATAAAGAACTGGTAACACTACGAGATTTAATCACTGAATATCGCGAAGATCCGGAGAAAAACTTCCCGTTGAAAGAAGCGATTTGTACTAAGGTCGTTGATACGGGGTTAGATGCAGATTGCCCACTCCCTGCGCTACAAGAGCAAAATCTCACCTTTTCTTACCAAACGGTCAGTCAACTTGCACCCGAGATTTTTGATGCTTATCTCAAGGATCTCTATGACTATCTACAAGTGTTAGAAAATCGTCTGTTTTCTTCAGGATTGCACGTTTTCGGCCAACCTCCGAATCCTGAACAATTGGCGAGTTACTTGCACGCCTATTTTGATGGGCAATTGCCAGAAGAGGTTTTAGACGCAATCGCGCAAGGGGAAACCCCCATTGCAGAAGACCCACTTTTAGAAGAAGCCTTAGAAATTCGCGATCGCCTGAGTCAGACAACGGATGAAATCACTAATTTATTGCGAGGTCTCAATGGCGAATACATTCCCCCTGCGCCCGGTGGCGACTTGTTGCGAGATGGTCCCGGCGTGTTACCCACAGGGCGCAATATTCACGCCCTTGACCCCTATCGGATGCCCTCTCCTGCTGCCTTTGAACGAGGAAGCGCGATCGCGCAACAAATTATCGATCAACATTTAGCCGAAACTGGCACGTATCCGGAAACCGTCGCGGTGATGCTATGGGGCTTAGATACGATTAAAACCAAAGGCGAATCCCTGGGCATTGTCCTCGGCTTAGTGGGTGCCAAGCCGGTGAAAGAAGGGACAGGGCGCATTGTTCGCTATGAGTTAGAACCGTTAGAGCGCCTCAATCATCCGCGCATTGATGTCCTGGGCAATCTCTCAGGGATTTTCCGCGATAGCTTTGTTAATGTCATAGAATTGTTGGATGATTTGTTTCTACGCGCAGCAACCGCTGATGAACCGCGCGATCGTAACTTCATTCGCAAGCACGCTTTAGAACTGCAAGCGCAAGGGGTAGAAAATCCCTCTGCACGACTCTTTTCTAATCCAGCTGGCGATTTTGGCTCGCTAGTCAATGATCGCGTTTCTGACGGTAACTGGGATACCGGGGAAGAACTGGCGGACACTTGGCAAGGGCGCAATGCCTTTAGTTACGGTCGCAACGATAAAGGTCAAACCCGCCTGGAAATCCTTAATAATCTCCTCAAAAGCACCGGTCGCATTGTCCAACAAATTGATTCCGTTGAATACGGACTCACTGATATTCAAGAATATTACGCCAATACGGGCGCACTGAAAAAAGCAGCAGAAGTGCAAGGAGGAAAACCAGTGACCGCCAGCGTCGTGGAAAGTTTCTCTAAAGATTCCACCCCTCGCAAACTAGAAGATGTCTTGCGCTTAGAATACCGCACCAAACTGCTCAATCCCAAATGGGCAAAAGCAATGGCCGATCAAGGATCAGGCGGGGCTTACGAAATTTCCCAACGGATGACGGCTTTAATGGGCTGGGCGGGAACCACTAACTTTCAAGAAAACTGGGTGTATGACCAAGCAGCAGAGACCTACGCCCTTGATCCAGAGATGGCAGAACGTTTACGCCAAGCGAACCCGGAAGCCTTTCGCAATATTGTCGGGAGAATGCTGGAAGCCCAGGGACGTGGATTTTGGGAAGTCGATGAAGATCGCTTGCAGCAGTTACGGGCACTGTACAATCTGACGGATGCAGAATTAGAAGGAATCGTCAACCCTGCTGGTTAGATGGTTGGGTTAACTCAACCTACTCCTAAAGGTCGTGGAATTTCATGTTTTTTGTCACTAGTCATTAGTCATTGGTACCAAGGATTTTGTTGGGATGAGCATCGCTAAAATGTCCTCATTACCTCAAACTTAGCGGGCAACAGGAATTCTTGAAGAAATGTCAAACTGTTGCTGCCAGGGAAAAGTTAAATTAATAAATAATTGACAAGTGAAAATCAATAATTGACAATAACGGCAACGTAGCTGATTTTCCTGATGAGGAGGAAAAAGCCAAGCGGTTATTATTACTTATTATTATGTGGTCAAACCTAATTGAAAGTCCCTTATTTTCCTTCACAATTTTATTACTAGTTGTTCTGATTGTACCGCCCATTTTTGAGCGTTTGAAACTGCCAGGATTAGTGGGATTAATTGTTGCGGGAATTGCTTTGGGTTCTGACGGATTGGGCTTTTTAGATTCGCAATCAGAAACAATGAAATTGCTTTCTGATGTAGGCAAAATTTATCTCATGTTTGTCGCAGGATTAGAAATTGATCTCAATGAGTTTCGGAAAGCAAAAGGAAAAGCGTTGGGTTTTGGAATCACCACATTTCTCTTCCCCCTTTTAACTGGAATTTTAGTCAGTTCTTTATTTGGATATGGCATCAATGCTGCGATTGTCATGGGATCTTTAATGGCATCTCATACCTTACTAGGTTATCCGATTGTCACTCGCCTAGGGGTGGAGCGCAATCCAGCAGTCGTGGCGACGATTGGGGCAACGATTTTTACTGATATTGCTTCCCTTTTAGTATTAGCGATTTGTTTATCGATTCATCAGGGGGATTTTTCTGCTGCTAGTTTAATCTTTCAATTAATTGCTTTAGGGATTTATGCAGTCCTAGTTTTATTCGGTTTAGATTGGGCAGGAAAATTTTATTTCCGGCGCACGGGAGAGGAAGAAAGTAATCAGTTTTTGTTTGTTTTGTTAGCTGTCTTTTTAACAGCAGCAGGAGCACAATTGATTCAAGTCGATCAAATTGTTGGTGCGTTTCTTGCTGGATTAGCAGTTAATGATGTGGTGGGACGCAGCCAAGTTGAAGAAAAGATTACGTTTGTCGGGAGTACCCTCTTTATTCCCTTCTTTTTTGTGGATATGGGATTATTACTCGATTTATCAAGTTTGCGGCAAACCTTAACGGGAAATTTAGCGTTAACTGCAGCACTGGTTGGAGGATTATTTTTTAGTAAAGGTATCGCTGCAGCGATCGCGCAATGGATATATGGTTATTCCCGTACCGAAGGCTTAACCATGTGGTCTCTGTCCTTACCGCAAGTTGCTGCTACTCTAGCGGCAGCTTTAGCCGGTTTAAATCAAGGCTTGCTCGATCGCGCTTTGTTTAATGCTGTGATTATGTTAATGCTGGTAACAGCAATGGTTGGTCCCATTCTCACCCAGCGGTTTGGGCGTCAGTTACAAAGCCCTCGCCGTGCCCAACCGTTAAGATCACTCACGATTCCAGAAACGTTTGTTACCTATCCCCCTTCGCGTGTCTTGGTTTCCCTAGCCAACCCAAATACGAAAACCCATTTAGTCGAAACTGCTGCTTTACTTGCCCGCCAAGGAGAGGGAAAAGTCATTTCTTTGGCGGTCGTTATCGATGGGATGGCAGCGACCGACGATATCGAACACGCGCAATCTTTACTTGAGGAGACTCAAGAACTGAGTAATCATTTCGATGTTTCTATCCTGCCGGTGCTACGTTTAGATGACAATATTGCCCAAGGCATTACTCGCACCGCACGGGAACACGGTGCCACTTGGATTGTCATGGGCTGGAGTCCCACGACACTTCGGGAACGCTTCCTCGGTAAAACCATTGATCATGTCTTTTGGACGGCACACTGTCCAGTGGTCGTGATGAACCTCCATGAAGACCCAACGGAAATTAAACGGATTTTAGTGCCGATCGAAAATTTAAGTCCACCCAGTTGGCGAACCATTGAGTTTGCTCAATTAATTGCGCAAAATAATCAAGCCGAAGTAAGCCTCCTTCATGTGGTCCCTTGGGGAGAATCCAATGAGGAAATGGAAGCCTTTGAAGAGGGGTTGAAGGACTGGCTGCTGTGGCATAACTTTCATCTGCCGATACATATCCAAACCATGGTGCATGACCATGTTCCAAAAGCAATTATCGAAGTTGCCCAAGAGTATGATTTAACTGTTTTACGAGCTTTGCGTCGCCAAACGGCAGGAGGACTAGCGGTCAGTGATATCACTACCGAGATTGTTGCGGACTTACAAGGATCATTAGTATTAGTAGCAGAACCGCTATACACTGAGTAATCTGTCAGTTATGAAATGATGGATTCAGGTTGGGGGAGAGTGAGTGAGGCGATGACACTGATTCCTTAAAAAAACCCCTCCCTGCATAAACAGAAAGGGGAAATTTTTGTAACTGCCGAGGTAGGAGAGAGAGCTGACTGACGAGAAGAAGAAAGTGATAAGATTGGGTGCATGACCCCAAAAGAACAAACCCAACGCCTCATCGCCTTAGAAACAGAAAACCAAGCTC